>CAZHIK010000020.1:7851-19458 GCA_964532635.1 uncultured Enterobacterales bacterium | reverse complement strand
AGGACACTGCTCGCCCAGATGGTTCATCTGCCCCCGCTATGGCCTGTCTGGGGGGCCCCGAGAGGACACTGCTCGCCCAGATGGTTCATCTGCCCCCGCTATGGCCTGTCTGGGGGGGGCAGCGCCCTGTGGGCGTGGACCGAGGGGCTGGTCCTTCCTACCTCACGCTACCCCCCCCCCTCGATCACCCCATCCTGCGCCTCCATCGCATCCATCAAGCCCATCCGCCCCGACACCTCGGCCATCTCTTCCGTGATGCCCGCGTACTCGGCTTCGGTCCACATGGCCCAGAGCCGAAGCGTCCCGCCATCGTCCGCAGGCAGCCAGACCTCCACCTCCCAGTCCTGCCACAGGTGGTTGCTGTCCTCGTCGCCGTGAGCCGACTCGGGGATCCAGTTGCGCGACAGCACGGCGTCGCCCACCCAGCGGTAGTCCTCGTTCAAGGTGAAGCCCATCTCCATCAGCAGGTTGGAGCGGTGGATGGCGTTGACGGTACGCAGGAACTCACAGCCAGCCCCAGCAAAGCAGTCCTCACCCTCGGTGAAGCTGCGCTCGTAGCTCTCGGCGGTGGGTGAGCAGGGGGTCATGTCGTCCAGCAGCATCAGCTCGACGTGGTCGGCCACCGGATGGGGGCTGGCGTAGACCACCGCCAGGCCGCGGGCGTCGGCGGGATCACGCCCTTCCGGAGGCACCAGATCCCACAGGTCGTCGAGGCTCAACGGCGTCAACGACCATCCTTCTTCCGGCGCCTCATCCAGTAGAGGGCGCAGGTTGTCCAGCCCAAGCTCCAGCCCCTCCGGATCCTCGATCTCGAACTCCCGCAGCAGGTAGCGGGCGAGCTCGTCCATCTCGGTGGGCGCTTCCACCGGGTGCTTGCAACCGATCAAGGCGAGCAACAACAGGGAGAACACGGCGTGGGCGGGGTCACGGGGCATGGCCACAGCGTACCCTCCGCGGCCCGGGGCGTGCTACGAAGCCGGCTCGACAAGCCCCTGTGCTCCACGGATTCCGCATGCTCGCACAGCTCACCGACCTGCTGATCCACGCCGTCACCGAGGCCCCCACCAAGGGCATGGCTGTTCCCGGCGGCACCGACCGCAGCTGGCCAGAGCTGCTCGAGGCCGGGCGCCGCGCAGCTGGGGGCCTGATCGCAGCTGGCGTGCGCCCCGGCGGGCAGGTCCTGATCGCGGTGGTGGACATCTCGGACTTCTTCCCCGTGTTCTGGGGTGCCCTGTGGGCGGGCGCCACCCCAGTGCCCATCGCGCCTCCCAGAGACCGCTCCCAGGCCGAGCGCGAGCGCGTGCTGCGAATCGCCGGCAAGCTGCGGCTGCCGGCCATGGTGGTGGATCGCGGCGTGCGGGTGCCCGGCCTGCCCCTGCTGGACGCAGGCGAACTGCTCGAGGCCGACGCCCTGGACAGCCCCCGGCGGGCTCCGGACGAGACCCCCGCCCTCATCCAGTTCAGCTCCGGCTCCACCGGGCACCCGCGGGGCGTCGTGCTCAGCCACGACAACGTGCTGGCCAACGTGGACCAGATGGCCGAGGCCTACCCCATCCACGCCGACGACCTCAAGCTCACCTGGATGCCCCACTGGCACGACATGGGGCTCATCGGCTGCCACCTGCTGCCCCTCCGCATGGCCATGGGCGAGGTGCGCCTGTCCCCCATCACGGTCTTCGAAGATCCCGTCGCCTGGCTGCGGGCCGTAGACACCCACGGCGCCACCCTGCTCACCACCACCAACGCCATGCTGGACCGACTGAACCGTCGGCTGGAGCGCGACAAGCCGCGGGATCTCCTGCTCACCACCCTGCGCCACATCTTCAACGGCGCCGAGCCCATCTCCCCCGAGGTCTGCCGCCAGCTGTGCCGGCTGACCGGGCTGGCCGAGTCGGTGCACGTACCCCTGTACGGGCTGGCCGAGGCCTCGGTGGGCGTGGTCGCCGCCCGCGCGGGCGGGCTGCACACCCTGGAGCGCGGCGGCCGCGAAGTGCTGTTCATCGGGCGCCCCCTGCCCGGCGTGGAGCTGGCGGTGGTGGACGACGAGGGCTCGCCTCTCCCCGACGACGAGCAGGGCCACCTGCGCTTCCGCGGACCCAACGCCTTCCAGGGCTACCTCGACGACGACGAAGCCACCTCCTCCACCAAAGTCGACGGCTGGGTGCTCACCGGCGATCTGGCGGTGCTGCAGCAAGGCCGCGTGGCCATCACCGGTCGCCACAAGGACGTGGTCTGCGTCGACGGCCGCAACCTGCACGCCCACGACGTGGAGGCCGCGGCCGAAGCCGTGCCCGGCGTGCGGGCCAACGGCGCCGTGGCCGTGGCCGACACCCGAGACGACGTGGAGCGCCTGGCGCTGCTGATCCAGGTGGCCCCCGACCACGACAGCGCCCCGGTGCTGTGGGCGGTGCGCCGCGCAGTGACCGCGGCGATGGGCGTAGAGCCCTGCGCGGTGCGCCCCCTGCCGAAGATCCCCCGCACCACCAGCGGCAAGAAGCGTCGCGCCTTCCTGGCCAGCGAACTGGCCGCCGAACAGCTCGACGCCCCCGCCGCTGACAGCGTGGCCCTGGTGCGGGAAGCCTGGACCCAGGCGCTGCAGCGCCCGCTGACGGACGCCGATCTCGACACCCCCTTCACCGAGCTGGGCGGCGGCTCCATCCAGGCGGTGGACGTGCTGCTGCGCCTCGAGGCCCGCCTGGGGGTAGCCCCCGACCACCGTCTGCTGATGCGCGCCGACACCGTGCGCAGCATGGCCCGGCTCATCGAGGACCACCCGCCCCCGGCGGCTCCCCTGCCCCAGGCCCGCAGTCAGCAGCCCGTGGCCGTCACCGGGGCGGCCTGCCTGCTCCCGGGTGCCGACAGCCCCGCGGAGTTCTGGTCCTTGGTCCACGATGGCACCACCGCCATCGCGCCACCACCACCCGGCCGATGGCTCGACAGCACCGCTCGCTACGCTGGCGGCTTCCTGGACGACGTGGACAGCTTCGACGCCGAGCGCTTCGGCATCGAGCCCGCCGAGGCCGCGGCCATGGATCCCCAGCAGCGGCTGATGCTCACCGCGGCCGTCCAGGCCCTGGAGTCGGCCGGCACCGACACCCGCCAGGTAGGCGTGTTCGTGGGCGCCGGCCAGCAGGCCTACCTCGAGACCGTGCTGCAACATCTCGACCGCGACCTGCCGCCGGGCACCATGGCTGGCAACCTGCTCAACATGCTGGCGGCCCGGGTGTCCCACCACCTCGACCTGCGGGGCCCGGCCCTGAGCGTGGACACCGCCTGCTCCGCTTCCCTGGTGGCCACCCACCTGGCCTGCCGCAGCATCGCCAGCGGCGAGTGCGACGCCGCCATCGTGGGCGGGGTGAACCTGAACCTGTCCCCTGCGGCCCACAAGCTCTTCGAAGGGGCGGGGGCGCTGTCCCCCACGGGTCGCTGCCTGCCCTTCGAGGCCGACGCCGACGGCATGATCCCCGGTGAAGGCGCGGTGGCCTTGGTGCTCGAGCCCCTTCGAGCGGCCCGCGCCCGCGGGGCCCGCATCCTCGGCGTGATGCTGGGCTCGGCCGTCAACAACGACGGTGCATCGCTGGGGGTGATGGCCCCCAATCCCGCAGGACAGGAGGGCGCCATCCGCGCCGCCATCAGCGCGGCCCGGGTCGAACCCACCAGCGTCGCCTTCGTGGAGGCCCATGGCACCGGCACCCCCATCGGCGATCCGGTGGAGCGCTCCGTGCTGGCCCGCTGCTACCCCCACGGCCCCCGGATCGGCGCCGTGAAGGGCATCGTAGGTCACGGCCTGGCTGCGGCCGGGCTGACCGGCCTGCTGCGCTCTCTGAACGAGCTGGAGGAAGGACAGCTCGGCGCGGTCTCCAGCTTCGGCTTCGGCGGCACCAACGCCCACGCCATCCTGCGGGGCGGCGCCCCACAGGATCGCGAAGGCTGGGACCAGGCTCCCTCCCGGGGTCCCCGCCATCGGCTGGGCGCCCCCAGCGCCGAAGGCTGGGTCCACGTTGTGGGTCGCGATCCCATGGGCGGCCTGACCTGGCGCCCGTGCCCGCGCGGGCCGTCCCCCCTCGTGCGCGGCGGCGCCTACCTGATCACCGGCGGCAGCGGGGCCTTGGGCGCCCACACCGCCCGCTGGCTCGCCCGGGAGTGGGCCGCGCGCCTGCTGCTGGCGGGGCGCAGGGCAGAGACTCCGGAGCTGACCCGCCTGCTGCGGGAGATCGAGCATCTCGGAGGCAGCGCTACCTACATCAGCGCCGATCCATGCCGCCCCGCCGACGCCCAGGCCGTCATCGCCGCCGCCCGGGAACGCCTCGGCCCGCTGGACGGGCTGTTCCACCTGGCCGGCAGCACCGGCGCCGACGCCATGGCCTCCAAGCGCGCCGTCCTGCTGGCCCTCGAGCCCCTCGAGCGGGATCTCACGGTGCTGTTCAGCTCCATCTCCGGGGTACTCCCCGGTCTGGATCGCGGCATCGAGGCCTACGCCGAGGCCAACGCCTGGCTGGACGCCTGGGCCGTAGAGCAGCACGGCCGCGGACGTCGGGTGGTCAGCATCGCCTGGCCTCCCTGGGAAGGCAGCGGCATGGCCGGCGCCTGGGCCCAGGCCTTCCGAGAGCGGGGCCTCGAGCCCGTAGCCCCCGGTCTGGCCATGGCGGCCGTGGAGTGGGCCGTCGGCAGCGGCGAGCCCGTCGTGGTGGTGCTGAAGCGTGGCATCGAGCGCAGCAGCGAGCCCCTGCCCGAGGACCTCGAGGAGCGCGTCCGCGCCCTGGTGGCCCGCTCCGCCGAGCTCGAGCTCCACGAACTGGACGACGACACCCCCCTGATGGAGCTGGGCATCGACTCGGTCGAAGCCATGGATCTGCTGCGCGCCCTCGAGGACGCGACGGGGAGATCCCTGCCCACCACCCTGCTGTTCGAGCACGACACCGTGGGCAAGGTGCTGGCTGCGCTGCGGGCGGGGGTGAGGCGTGAAACCGAACCACCTACGAACACGAACACGAGCACGAGCACGAGCACGAGCACGAGCACGAGCACGAGCACGAGCCCCCCCCCCGGCCGCCCCCTGCTCGCCAGCCAGCAGACCTTCGCCGTCCAGCGCAGCTTCTTCCCGGACATCCCCGGCAACGTGCTGCTGAGCTGCCGGCTCGCCCGTGAGGACGGAAGCTCTGCCCTGGAGCGTGAGCGACTGGCCGAGGCGCTCCGTGTTGCCACCCACCGCCACCCGGCCCTGAGCACCCGCATCGAGCGCGTGGATGGCGAATGGCGCCAGCTGCCCGGGGGCGCACCTCCGGAGCTGCGCTGGGTGGAGAGCATCGACCTGCACGCCATCGCCAACGAGCCCTTCGACCTTGCGACCGGCCCCCTGCAGCGGCTGATCACCGACGGCAGTACCGTCGTGCTCAACGGCCACCATGCCGCGGTAGACGCCCACAGCGCCCGCAACCTGCTGTGGGAGCTGATCGAGCTGCACGAGGCCGAGCGCCGCGGTGAGGAGCCCCGTCTCCCTGTTCTCAGCTCCGGCATGGACGATGTCCACGCCGCCCTGGCGTCCATGCCCAGCCAGGCCTCCACCGCCTGGTGGAAGGCCCGCTACGCCCACGGCGTGCCCCCGCTGCAGCTGCCCTGGCGTAGCCCCACCCACGAGCCGGCCCGGGGGCCCTGCGATTGGCAGCGGACCAAGCTGGATCCCGAGCCTACCGAGCGCCTGCAGGCCATGGCCAAGGCCGCCGGTATCGGCCTGCCGGCCCTGGTGCTGGCGGCCTACGCCCGCTGCCTGTTCGACGCGACCGGCCAGCCCGACGTGGTGGTGCGCGTGGCCCACGGTCGTCGCGGCATGCGCCTGCCCGACGCAGACGCCCTGGTGGGCTCCTTCGCCGACAGCCTGCCCGCCCGGATGCAGGTCCAGGCCCACGAGCCGCTGATGGCGCTGGCGACCCGCACCCAGGCCGAGCTTCGTTCCATGCAGGCCCACGCCGCCGCATCGTCGGTGGCCCTGGCCGAGCTGGCACCGCGAAGCGGGGCCGGCCCCGTCGGCCTCACCCCCGCCGGCTTCTCCTTCCCCCACCTGGCCGCCCCCAGCGGCATCGGCGAGCTGAGCCTCTCCGACGTGCACGGCGCTTCGGCCTCGGGCTTCACCCGCATCGGGCTGGTGGCCTGGGTCTTCGACGGCCGGCTGCACTGCTCGTGGAACTTCACCCACAGCCACCTCGACGCCGAGACCGTCGCCGGTCTCGCAGCCTCGCTTGACCGCACCCTGCGGGACTGCGCCAGCGGTGCGGACGCAGAGCCCCCGCCCGACACCCTGCACGCCAGGATCCTGGACAGGTGCCGACTGCACCCCGAGCGCCACGCGGTGGAGGGGCTCAGCTACGGCGGCCTCGAGCGCCGCTCCGGGGCCCTGGCCCAGCGAATCGTGGACATCCTGGATGCGCGGGAGTTCGAGCCCGACGTCGTGGCCGGCCCCACCCCGCGGGTGGCGATCTACGGGCACCCCTCCCAGGCCTCGGTGATCGCCATGCTGGCGGCGCTGCGCTCGGGAGCCGCCTGGGTGGGCTTGGACCCCACCTGGCCCGCCGCCCGCACCCGCCAGGTCATCGAGCTGGCGCGGCCTGCGGCCCTGCTCCACTCCCCCGAGCTGGGCGATGAACGCGCTGCCCTGGCCGGCAGGGTGCCGCTGCTCGCAGTGGACGAGACCGAGCTGGAGGGCGGCCCTGTCCGCCACGCCGAGCTGTCTCATGTGATGTACACCTCCGGTTCCACCGGCCGGCCCAAGGGCGTGGCCGTGACCCACAGTGCCATGCTGGCCTGGCAGGACTGGATTCTACGGGCGTTCGGCGTCACCGAGCGGGACCGCTTCGTGCAGACCTCGGGCCTCTCCTTTGGCGGCTGCCTGCGCCAGGTCTTCTCGCCTCTGCTGGCCGGAGGCAGTGTGCACCCGGTGCCCAAGTCCGTGGCGCGGGATCCCGAGGCCCTGCTGGGCTTCATCGAGGCCGAGGGCATCACCGTCTTCAACGCCGTGCCCAGCCTATGGGTTCACCTGCTGGGGGCTGTGGAGCGCAGCCCCGATCCCGAGCCCCTGCCTGCCCTGCGCTGGGTGCTGCTGGGAGGCGAGGCCGTGCCCGCCGATCCCGTGCGCCGCTGGCGAGCCCGCTGCGGGTGGCGCCACCGGCTGGCCAACCTGTACGGCAGCACCGAGACCGTGGTCAACGCCACCTGGTACGAAGTGGCGGGCCAGCTGGAGCCCGGCACCGTGCACTGCCCCATCGGCTGGGACCGCTACGGGGTCACCAACCACGTCATCGACGAGGTCGACGGGGTGGGCGAGCTGGTGGTCGGCGGCGGCATCGCCCGGGGCTACCTGGGCGAGCCGGAGCTGACCAGCGAGGCCTTCGTGGAGCTGCCCGAGATCGGGCGGGTGTACCGCACCGGCGACCTGGTCCGACGAGACGCCTCGGGGGCAACCGTGTTCCTGGGTCGCCGGGACGACCAGGTCCAGGTCCACGGCAACCGGGTGGAGCCCGCCGAGATCGAGCACCACTTGCACGCCTGGCCCGAGGTGCAAGGCGCGGTGGTCGTTCAGGTCGGCGGCCTGCTGCACGCCTGGCTCGAGGCCCCAGGGCTCGAAGATCCCGAGCGAATCCGACCCTGGCTCGCCGAGCGCCTGCCCCCCGCGATGCTGCCCCACCGCTTCACCGTGGTGGAGCGCATCCCCCGCAACCCCGCCGGCAAGGCCGACCGCAGGGCAGTGCGGGCTCAGCTCGACTGTGATGGTGGGGCGGTCCCCGTCCGTTCCGAGGCCCGTCCACAAACCGATGTAGGGGCGGGGTTTCCCACCCGTTACGGCGCCCGCACGGCGAGATCCGCAGACGCCCTGGAGACCAAGGTCGCCGAGGCCTGGGCCCGGATCCTCGAGCTCGATCGGCGACCGGCTCCCGACGACGACTTCTTCGCCCTGGGCGGTGACTCCATCCTGGCCCTCGAGGTGCTGGAGCTGTTGCGAGAGCAGCTGCCCTGGGTGCCTCAGCCCCTGGCGCTGTACCAGCACCCCACCGTGGCCGGCCTCGCAGCCTTGCTGGCCGAAGGGGCCCGAGGGACCACGCCCGCGGCGGCCTCCTGTGCCCCCGTGGAGCCCCACGCACCCCGGCAGCTCACCGCCGTGCAGCGCGGCTTCTGGCTGGCCCACGAGCTGCAGCCCGAGCATCCGCCCTGCTGGACCGCGCGGGTGCCCATCCACGGGCCCATCGATCCGACCGCGCTGGCCCAGGCCCTGGCCTGGCTGACCGCGCGCCAGCCTATGCTCCGCGCCCGCATCGCCATGCTCGACGGCGCCCCCCAGCAGATCATCGAGGACGGGGTCCGGCCCCTGCTGCAGGTGGACGACCTCGAGCCCCTGGCCCCGGAGGCCCGGCAGGCCGCCCTCGAGGCCCGCTGGCAGGAGGAGAGCGCTGCGCGCTACCGCCTGGATCGCTGGCCCCTGTTCCGGGTGCGGCTCTGTCGCATGGGACCCGACGAGCACCAGCTGATGGTGGGCGGCCACCACGCCATCGCCGACGCCTGGAGCGCCTGGCTGCTGATGGGCGAACTGCTGCACGCCCACGACGCCTTCGCGGCAGGACGCGAGCCCGCGCTGCCGCCCCCCGGCGGCCTGCCCCTGGACCTGGGAGAGCCTGAACCGCGACCCGAGGACGCCGCCTTCTGGCGCGAGGCCATGGCCGGCCTGACCCAGCAGCCCGCGCCTCCGCGCGACAGCGATCACGGCGCGAAGATCCACATTGCGGACACGGACTGGGACGGCCTGAAGCGCCGCGCCCGGGCCCTGCAGACCTCACCCTTCGTGCTGACCATGACCGCCCTGTTCTGGGCCCTGGGCTCGGACGACCGGGTGATCTCCATCGCCCTGGCCGCCCGGGATCCCGGAGACATCCGGGCCGCCGAGGTGGTGGGTCCCCTGGCCCGGGCCCTGCCCGTGCGGCTGCGGGGAGCGGCCAGCGTGTCCGCCGTGGCCCAGGCGATTGGCGCGGCCGCCGCCCACGCCGGCGCGGCCCCCTCCGACGTCCTGGCCGCCGCAGGGCCCCAGGCTCTCGCCCGACTCGGACGCTTCTTCCTGTCCTGGATGGACCCCGCCGCCGTGCCCCGCCCCTCTTCCCAGGCCCAGCCCGACTGGGCCGCCGGGCGCTACCGCTTCGCCACCCGCAGCACCGACACCGAGCTGATGGTGGGGGCCATGGTGCAGGACGGGCTGCACCTGGATCTCCACGGTGGCGAGCTTGCCGAAGCCATCGCTCCGAGGCTCGAGGCCGAGCTGCTGGCTCTTGCACGGCCCCAGGCCGCGCTGGTGGTCTACGCCCCTGCGGGCACGGTGCTCCCCATGAGCGAGCCCGTGGTCGTGGAGCGCATCGACGCCACCGCGGCCTGCTCCGAGCTGGTGCTGGCCCCCATCACCGCTGACCGCATCACGCCCGGGCCGGAGCTCGAGGCGCAGATGGCGCGCTGCATCGCCGCCACCCGGGCCCCGGTGGTCGCGCTGGCGGGGATGCTCCCAGCCATGACCGGGCTGGCGGCTCGCAGCCTGGGCGAACGTTCCGATCAGCTGCTCACCAGCGGCCACGCCGCCACCACGGTCGCGATGGTGCTCACCGTGGAAAAGGTCCTGGCCGCCACCGGGCGCCGTTGGGCCGAAGAGCACGTGGGTGTCCTGGGCTACGGCAGCATCGGTCGCGCCGTGCTGGCCCTGGCCCGGCATCGCCTGGGCGCGCCGGCGATCGTCCGCATCCAGGAGCCGCGGCTGCCCGAGGGCGTGGATGACCTGGCCGACTGCACCCTCATCCTCGGTGCCACCAGCGGCGGCCGGGCCCTCGAGGTTCCCGCCCTGGCCCCCGGCACCATCGTGGTGGACGACAGCTTCCCCCGCGCCTTCGACGAGCAGGCTGCGAGAGCCCGCATGGAGCAGCGCGGCGACGTGCTGCTACTGGGCGGCGGCATGATCGACGCCGGCCCCCTGCAGCGCTGGTCCCCGTTCCCCCAGGCCGAGGCTCTGCGGGAGCAGTACGGCGCCCGCTGGCTGCCGGGATGTCACGCCGAGGCCGTGCTGCTGGCAGCGCGGCCGGAGCTGGGGGTGACCCGAGGGGTGGTGGATGTGGAGCGCGCGACGGCCGTGCTCGAGGCCATCCTCGAGCTGGGCTGGGATGCAGCGCCGCTTCACCTGGGAGCCTGGGAGGTTCCGGAGGCTGTTCTGGCCCGATCGCCGATGTAGGGGCGCACTTCACGTGCGCCCGCGGTGGGGCGCTGAGCGGGCGGGGGTCAACCCCGCCCCCGCATTCGGCTTTCGCGCTCCCACAGAGGCAACAGCAGAGGGGTTATCACATCGCAACCTCGACACGGGTGCGTGGCGCCTCGACCTGAAGGGGCAAGAGGTGCAGGGGCTGGGAGGAGAGCAGGCGCGGTGGCTCACGGGCAGCCGGATGCTCACGACGCGGAGGGAAAGGGAATGCCGCAGACGGAGGAGGCATGGCATTTTCGAAGTCAACGACAACCAAGTTGAGTCGAAACGCCAGTTCACAGGTTGGTCGATCCCAGGTAGGGCAGATTTCGCTGTTGGGTGCGTCGGCCCAGTCCTCCTGAGGCAGAAGGCACGCCTCGCCCTGGACCAGCAAATCGGGGGCGTTACCCAACCAAGTGTTTCCTTCGAGCAGGGCAGCAGCGTCGTCCAAGAAGAGGCCAGCTCCCATGTTGTCGAAGATCTCGTTGCCCGCGAGGACCAGCCCGGAGCTGCCGTCCCAAACGGTGGTCCCCGTGGCGAAGACGCCGTCCCCGCAGCGGGTGGTTGTGCCATGGGTAACGCCGTTCCCGTCGATGATCGTATTTCCAGAGAGCCGGTAGCTGCCCTCCCCGGCGAACCAAGCGCCTGCCACGAGGTTGTCGGAGATGGCAGTGTCGGTGACCAAGAGAGAGGGGGGGCCCCAGTCCTGTTGTTGTGCGGCGTAGATCCCCACCCCGCCGCCAAGGTTGGCCCCTTCACGAGTGCCGGAGATGATGGAGTCCTGGATCACCATGTTGCCATCGTTGACAACCACCGTCCCCGCAAAGCCATTGCCGTAGAGGGAACAACCGAAGCATTCCAAGTGCGCGCCCTCCCCATATCCGTACAATCCCGGGCCTTCGTTGTCTTCGACCGATAGCCCCGAGGCGCTCAACGATGCTCCACTCTGAGATGTGATTCCGACCGCTGTTGCGCCCTCCTCGATGCGTGTTCCAACAACTGTGCCGGTGACTGATGAGTCGTGGATCACGACTTGCGTGCCTGGGTCTTGGGCAAGGAGACCCACTTGCTTGTTTCCGTAAACCTCGCAGCCGACTACCTCGAGCGCCGCTCCGCCACTTACCTGGATCCCGTAGCCAAAGTCCCCATTCCCGTCCGGTAAAGTGTTCCCAATCGTTGAGTTCACCAGCGTCACCTCGGTGTCCGCGTCGGCCACGCCGACTCCCCCCGACGTGTTGCCCGCCAGTTCGCAACCCTCCGCCATGAGCGCGGCGCCGCTGTGGACCAGGATGCCCCCCCCCCCCTCCCCCTTTTCCCTTGGTACCGGCTCCCGCATCCGCTGTGTCTCCCCCGGC
>CAZHIK010000020.1:0-7841 GCA_964532635.1 uncultured Enterobacterales bacterium | reverse complement strand
CTCCCCGTTTCCGTTTGGCACGGTCTCCCAGATCATTGTTGCCTCCATCGCCAACTCGGTGCCCTGACTGTAGGCCAGGACGCCGACCGTCGCATTGCCAGCCACGTCGCTGGACTCCGCACAAAGAGTCGCACCACTATGGACCAGGATGCCGTACCCGAATTCCTTGTTCCCGTTCGCCATCGTGTCCCGGATCGTCGTGTTCGCCATCTTCACAGCGGTACCCGGGTCCATGGCCAGGACGCCCACCGCCGTATTGCCGGCCAACTCGCAGTCCGCCGCCGTGAGCGCAGCGCCACCCTGAACATAGAGGCCGTTCCCGCATTCCCCGTTCCGTTCCTGCAAGGTGTCCCGCGCCCAGGTGTCCGCGAGTGCCACAATGGTACCCTGTCCCATGGCCAGGACACTCGCCGTCATATTGCCAGCCAACTCACAGCCCTCCAAAGTAAGCGTGGCGCCGCCGTCGCCCCAAACACCGTACCCGTTCTCCCCGTTCCCGTCCGGCAGCGTGTGCAAAACGGTCGTGGACGCCATGGACACCGTGGTGCCTGAGTCAGCGACCTCGACACCCGCTGTTGTATTGCCCTCCAGTGAACAGCCCTCCAAAGTAAGCGTAGCACCATCGGATACCTGGATGCCGCAACCGTGAGTGCCATCTCCGTCCGGCAGGGAGTCACGGACCGTCGTGTCCGCCAACTCCACCGCGGTACCCGGATCCATCGCCAGGACGCCTACCGCCGTGTTGTTGGCCAACTCGCAGCCCCCCGCCGTGAGCGCGGCGCCGCCGCCGACCTGGATGCCGAACCCACCCTCCCCGTTCGCGTTCGGCACGGTGCCTCGGACCGACGTATCCACCAGCGCCAACTCGCTGCCCGCCTGGTCGACATAAACACCCAACCTCGTGTTACCAGCCAGCTCACAACCAACAGCCGTAAACGCGGCGCCATCGGTGACCGCGATGCCGAATCCGTTTCTTCCGTTCCTGTCTGGCAGTGTGTCCTGAACCTTCGAGTCAACAAGCGTCACCTCGGTGCCCGGGTCGATGGCCAAGACACCCAACGCTGTGTTGCCCACCAGTTCACAGTCCTCGACCTCCAGAACGGAAGGTGCCACGGAACTACCTCGACAGGCCACGATGCCTGCGGAACCGGGGCCCCTCACCCAGAGGTCTTCGAGACGCACAACCCCTGATCTCACGAGCACGCCATTTCCACTGGACCCCACCACGTTCAACCCGGTCACAACAGCCTCCCCGTATCGGGTGCCGATATCGATCCCGGGTGTCTCCTCTCCTCCCACGCTCGCATCCAGCACCACCAACTCCCGACACCGCCCCCCCAAATGCACTCCAGCATGGTCGGTCGTGAACTCCAGCGTCTCCGCATACGTCCCCGCCGCCACCGCCACCAGCCCCCCACCCCGGCTCCCAGCCAGATCCAGCCCCGCCTGCATCCCGCGCAACGGCGCCCCCTCACTCCCATCCCCACCTTCACCAGCCTCGATGTCCACGTAGACCGTAGACCCATCCACCGGCAGCTCCCCCCACCTCCCCACCCCACAGCTCTGTGGCACACACTCCCCCCGGTCCGCCAACCAGCCCTCGGCGCACTCGGGCACCTCCCCCGTGTCCTTCGTCCTGCCCTGCTTCTCACCGCACCCGAGCACGACGACGCCGACGCAGGCCAACAACGGCAGAAGACCTGACGTAGGGGCGCAGTTCATCTGCGCCCGCCGCGTCGCCGGGGTCACGCCCCTCACTGCCTCGCCGTGGGGGGAATGACTCATGGCCTCGCAAGCCCCACACGAATGGGCACCAACTCGACCGGAACGGGCTCGAGGCGCCGGACTGGCGCCATCGACGGAGCCATCGCCGGATCGATCTGCTCCACGAGCAAGTCGAAGTCGAACTCCAGCTCACAGGCCGGCCGATCCCAGACGGGGCAGATCTCCGTGCTGGGAGCCTCGTCCCAGTCCTCGCTGGGCTCCGAGCAGGCCTCGCCCTGGACCAGCAGGTCGGGGCTGTTGTCCTCCCAGGTGTTGCCGTCGAGCAAGGCCTCGGCAGCATCCAGGAAGAGCCCGGCGCCCGCGTTGTCCGTGAGCGCGTTGCCCTCGAGAGCCAGCCCGGAGCCGCCGTCCCAGGCGGTGGTTCCCACCGCGTACACCCCGTCTCCGCAGCGAAGGCTCGGTCCGTGGGGGATGCCGGTCCCGCCGGTGAAGGTGTTGCCGGAGAGGCGGTAGCTGCCATCTCCAGCGAGCCAGGCCCCGGCCACGAAGTTGTCGGTGATGGTGGTGTCGCTGACCCGCAAGGAGGGGGGGCCATACTCCCCCTGCTCCGCGGCGTAGATACCCACTCCGCCACCCAGGTCGGCACCCTCGCGAGTGCCAGAGATGGTGGAGGCGTGGATCTCCAGGTTGGCTTCGTAGATGGCGGCCGCTCCCGCGAAAGTGTTGCCGAGGAGGGAGCAGTCGGTGCAGGTCAGCCACGCTTCTTCCCCTGCGGCGAACAAGCCCGGCCCGTCGTTGTCATCGGCCAGGAGCCCGATGGCGAAGACCGACGCCCCAGGATGAGCGGAGAGCCCGACCGCAGCAGCGCCTTGATTGATAGAACCTGCCGAGGTCCCCCTGATGGATGAGTCGCGAATCACAACCTCGGTTCCCGAGTCACCCGCCAATAGACCCATCGTCGTGTTGTCAACCAGCTCGCAATCCTCTGCCGTCAGTGTCGCGCTATCTCGGACCTGGATGCCGTACCCGAACTTCCCGTTCCCATTCAGCAGGGTGTTCCTGACCACAGTGTCAACCAGCGCCACCGCGGTACCCTGACCGCTGACAAAGGCACCAACCTCCGCGTTGCCAGCCAGCTCGCAGCCCCCCGCAGTGAGCGCCGCACCGGCGTTGACCTGGATGCCGTGCCCGCCCTCCCCATCCCCGTCCGGCAGGGTATCCAGGATCCTCGTGTCCACCAGTGACACCGCCGTGCCCGGATCGGAGGCCACGACGCCGGCGGAGGTGTTGTCAGCCAGCGCGCAGCTCTGCGCCATGAACGCCCCGCCACCGCGCGCAAAGATGCCGTACCCGCCCTCCCCATTCCCGTTGGACACGGTGTCCCGGACCACCGTGTCCACCAGCGCCACCGAGGCGCACGGACCGTAGGTCGAGACGCCCATCGCCGTGTTGCCAGCCAGCTCGCAGCCCATAGCAGTGAGCGCCGCGCCGAACTGGACCGCGATGCCGTACCCGCCCTCCCCGTTCCCGTTGGGCAGGGTGTCACGGATCACCGTGTCCGTCAGCGCTACGACACCCGAGTAGTCGGCCCCGATGCCCAGTCCCGTGTTGCCCACCAGCTCGCAGCCCACCGCAGTGAGCGCCGCGTCGCTCTGTACCTTGATGCCATACCCCTGCTCCTCGTCCCCGTCCGGCCGGGTGTCCCTGACCATCGTGTCGACAAGCGACACCAGGGTGCCCAGGTCGGAGGCCACAAGGCCCAACGCCGTGTTGCCGGCCAGCTCGCAGCCATCCGCCGTGAACACCGCGCCGGCACCGACCTGGACGCCGTACCCGTGCTCCCCGTTCGAGCCCGGCAGGGTGCCCCGGATCACCGTGTCCTCCAGCGCCACCACGGTGCCCAGGTCGGAAGCTCCGACGCCCAGCCTGGTGCTGCCCGCCAGATCGCAGCCACTTGCCGAGAGCGTCGCGCCGCCCCACGCTGCGATGCCATAGCCCTGGTCCCCTCTCCCATCCGGCAGAGTGTCCCGGACCACCGTGTCCACCAACACCACGGCGGCCGACTCGGAGGCCTGGACGCCCACATAGGCATTACCGGCCAGCTCACAGCCCTCGGCCGTGACCGTCGCGCCGGTGTGGGCATAGATGCCACAGCCGTAGGTCCCGTACGCGTCCGGCAGGCTGTCCCGGATCGTCGTGTCCACGAGCGACACCGTGGTGCTGGCGTCGTAGGCCAACAAGCCTCCCCCCATGTTGCCCACCAGCTCGCAGCCCTCCATGTGCAGCTCGATGGGGGCCGTGCCGCTTCTCCGGCTGGCCACGACGCCGTACACGTCGCTCCCCTCGACCGCCAGGTCCATCAGCCGCACCACCCCCGACCCGATGAGCACCCCGACGTAGCTGGAGCCCACCACCCTCAGCCCCGACAGCTCGGCCTCGCCGTACATGGTGGCGATGTCGATCCCCGGCGCGGTGCCGTCTCCAACACTCGCATCGAGGGTCACGAGCTCGCGGCAGCGTCCGGCCAGCTGCACGCCGGCGTGGTCGGAGCTGAGCGCCAGCGTCTCCGCATAGGTCCCCGCCGCCACGGCCACCAGCCCGCCGCCCCTCGATCCCGCCAGGTCCAACGCGGGCTGAATGGAGCGCAGCGGCGCTCCTTCACCACCATCCCCACCCTCGGCCGCAGCAGCATCCACGTAGACCGTGGAGCCATCCACGGGCAGGTCCCCCCAGGAGCCGGTACCGCAGGCTTCGGGAACGCACTGACCTCGGTCCGCCAGCCAGCCCTCGGCGCACAGGGGCGCCTCCCCCGTGTCCTTCGTCCTCCTCTGCTTCTCACCGCAGCCAGTGAAGGCCAGCCCGAGGCAGGCGGGCAGGAGGAGAGCGAGGACGCATCCGTTCATCGTGGCGTTTCTCCGCCTGAGATGATCCCACAGAACCGTCAGTGAGACCAGCCGAGCCCACCCTGCCGCTCCGCCAGCACCGGCAGGGGCTCGTGCAGCGACCGGATGGGCACAGGTGGCAACGGAGCCATCGCCTGGTCGATGTCAGCGACATCCAGGTTGAGCTGGAACGCCAGCTCACAAGTAGGCCGCTCCCAGGTCGGACAGATCTCGCTGCTGGGCGCTTCGGACCAGTCCTCGCAGGGCGCCTGACAGGTCTCGCCCTGGACCAGCAGGTCGGGGGCGTTGTGCGCCCAGGTATTGCCGTCGAGCGAGGCCGCTGCAGCGTCGAGGAAGAGGCCGGCGCCAGCGTTTTCCGTGAACGCGTTGCCCTCGAGGGCGAGCCCGGAGCCGCCATCCCAGGCCGTGGTCCCCGCCGCGTACACTCCGTCCCCACAGCGGGTGGTCGCGCCGTGGGGGACACCGCTTCCCCCCGAGATGCTGTTGCCGGTGAGCTGGTAGCTGCCCTCCCCGGCGAACCAGGTGCCCGCCACCTGGTGGTCGGTGACAACGGTGTCGGTGACGACCAGGGATGGGGGACCCAGGTTCCACTGCTCAGCGGCGTAGATCCCCACCCCGCCCCCCAGGTCGGCTCCCTCGCCGGTGCCGGAGATTGTGGAGGAGTGGATCTCCATGTCGCCGCCGTGGATGACCACCGCCCCCGCAAAAGCGTTGCCGAGCAGGCTACAGTCGGTGCAGCTGAGCGTCGTGCCTTCGTTCACGCTGTACAGGCCCGGACCTTCGTTGTCCTGGGCTCTGAGTCCGGAGGCGACGACCGACGCGCCTTCCTGGGCGACGAGCCCGCACGCCGTGGTGCCACGCGTGGTGGAAGAACCCGTGGAAGTCGTCCTGATGGACGAGTCACGGAGCTCCACCTGTGTGCCCGGGTCGTAGGCCAGGAGGCCCACCACCACATTGCCCGCCAGCTCGCAGCCCTCCACCGTGAGCATCGCGCCGGACTCGACCTGGATGCCGTAGCCGCTTTCTCCGCCCGCATGTGGCTGGGTGTCCCGGACCACCGTGTCCACCAGCGACACCACAGTGCCCGCATCGATGATCCCGACGCCGACCCCCGTGTTGCCCGCCAGCTCGCAGCCCTCCGCCGTGAGCGTCGCGCCTCCGTTGACCTGGATGCCGAGCCCGAACTCCCCGTTCCCATCCGGCAGGGTATCCAGGATCCTCGTGTCCACCAGCGACACGACGGTGCCCGTATCCCCGGCCATGACACCCGCCGCGGCGTTCCCGTCCAGTTCGCACCCCTCCGCTGACAGCGCAGCGCCACCGTAGACATCGATGCCGAGCCCGAGATCCCCGTTCATGTCCGGCAAGGTGTCCCGGATCCTCGTGTCCACCAGCGACACAGAAGCGCCAGATCCGCAGGCCACCAGGCCCGTTGTCGAGTTTCCCGCGAGCTCGCAGCCCTCAGCTGTGAGCACCGCGCCACTGTGGACCCCCAGGCCCAGCCCGCCCTCCCCGTTCCCGTCCCGCACGGTGTCGAGGACTCTGGTGTCCACCAACTCCACGGCGCTGCCCGACTCGATGACCGCTACACCAACCGCCGCGTTGCCAGCCAGCTCGCAGCCCCTCGCTGTGACCGAGGCGCCGCCCCTGACCCGAATGCCGTTCCCGTACTCCCCGTGCCCGTTCGGCATGGTGGCCTGAATCCTCGTGTCCACCAGCACCACCGAGGTGCTCCGGTCCCCGGCCAGGACCCCCTGCCCCGTGTTGCCGACCAGTTCGCAACCCTCGGCCGTGAGCGCCGCTCCGCTGTGGGCGTTGATGCCGTACCCGTACTCTCCGTCCCCGTCGGGAAAGGTGCCCCGGACCGTCGTGTCCACCAGCGCCACCACGGTGCCCGGGTCGAAGGCCACGACTCCCCCCACCGTGCTGCCCACTACCTCGCAACGCTCCGCCGTGAGCGTCGCGCCACCGTAGACATCGATCCCGAGCCCGTGAGCCACATCCCCGCTCACCAGGGTGTCCCGGATCGTGGTGTCCAACAACACCACCTCGGTGCCCGGCTCGATGGCCATGACGCCTGTCACCGCGTTGCGAACCAGCGCGCAGCCCTCGACCTCCAGGATGGCGGGGGCCATGGTGCTGGCCCTGTACGCGGTGATGCCGGTGTACCCGCTCCCCTCCACCGAGAGGTCCACCAGTCGCACCTCCCCAGACCCGACGAGCACTCCGACGAAGCTCGCTCCTACTACCCCCAGCCCCGACACCTCGGCCTCACTGTGCCAGGTGTCGATCCCGATCCCCGACGTGCCTTCGTCCCCCACACTCGCATCCAGGATCACCAGCTCCCGGCAGCGCCCGGCCAGGTGCACCCCGGCGTGGTCCGTCGTGAACTCCAGCGTCTCGGCATAGGTCCCCGCTGCCACGGCCACCAGCCCGCCACCCCTCGACCCGGCCAGGTCCAAGGCGGGCTGGATGGAGCGCAAGGGCGCCTCGGCGCTGCCATCCCCATCGTCGGGGGCGGATGCATCCACGTGGACGGTGGACGCATCCACCGGCAGGTCCCCCCAGGAGCCGGTACCGCAGGCTTCGGGGACGCACTCACCTCGGTCCGCCAGCCAGCCATCGGTGCAGTCTGGAACCTCCCCCGTGTCCTTCGTCCTCTTCTGCCTCTCACCGCAGCCGCTGAGGGCGAGCCCGAGGCAGGCGAGCGGCAGGAGGGTCGAAGTACGTCGGTTCATCGCGGCTTTTCTCCGCCCGCGATGATCCCACAGAACAGGCTGCGAGGCCAACGAGCGGCCCGTCCAGCTGTACCGGTCTTCTCCTCCGGGTCCGCGTTCAGCTCCCCTGACCCACCAGCGGCACCACCAGCGGCCCCTCCGGGTCGTCGCTGGAGATGGTCAGCTCGCCCGTGTCCTTGTCGGACTCGTAGGTCTGGTAGCCCACCGCGATGGTGAAGGACTCACCGGGCGCGAGGTTGGTTGCCGCGCTGTGGGTGAGCAGGTCGAAGTCGCCGCTGCCGGCGAGAGAGAAGCCCGAGACCGCCAGATCCGCACAACCCACGCTCTGGACCTCGACGTAGCCGCTGGCGTAGAAGCCGAGTGAGACGGCCCCGAAGTCCAGCGTCTCAGGCGACGCCGCGATCTGGGGCAGACAGTCGCCGGTGTCGGTGTCCGCGTCGGTGTCGGTGTCGGTGTCGGTGTCGGTGTCGGTGTC
>CAZHIK010000019.1:8682-26406 GCA_964532635.1 uncultured Enterobacterales bacterium | reverse complement strand
CTGCCCCCCTCGGCCGAGCAGGCCGCGGTGGAGCTCGAGGCCAAGGTCCACTCCTTGAAGAACCCCGACGCCCCGCCCCTGGAGATCCCGACCTACCTGGTCTCCGTGAAGACCTGGAAGGAGCTGAACCCGACCCTGGCCCAGTACCTCGACTCGGTGGGCGGCATGATCGTGTTCATGTACCTGATCATCTACCTGGCGGTGGCGATCCTCATCCTCAACGCCATGCTGATGGCGGTCTTCGAGCGCATCCGCGAGTTCGGGGTGCTCAAGGCCATCGGCTACGGACCCCTCAAGGTGTTGTCGATCATGATGCTCGAAGGAGTCCTGCAGGCTGTCGTGGCCTGCGTCGCCGGTGTGATCATCGCGGCACCCTTCATGTGGTACCTGGCCACCACCGGCCTCGACGTGGGAGCGCTGGGCGGCATGGAGATGTCCGGCCTGACCATGCCGGCCATCTGGAAGTCCTACTACGCGATCGAGACCTCGGCGGTGCCGGTGGTCCTGCTGTTCTTCATCGTCCTGGGCGCGGTCGGCTACCCGGCCCTCAAGGCCGCCTGGATCAACCCCATCCGCGCCATGCGGCACCAGTAGGAGGCCCCCATGAACGGCATGACCATCATCAAGATCGCCTGGCGCAACCTGTGGCGGCAGAAGCGGCGCACCATCCTCACCCTCATCTCCATCGCCTTCGGTGGCTTCCTGGCGGTGCTGATGACCGGCACCCAGGACCTCACCTGGGTGGACTTCATCGACTCATCGGCCCGCATGGGCAGTGGCCACATCTCCATCCAGCACCCGGAATACCTGGACCGCCCCACGCTGTCGCGCACGGTCACCGGGACCGACGAAAAGCGCACCGCGGTCGAGGGCGACGAGGACGTGCACATCGTCGTCGAGCGCACCAGCGGCCAGGCCATGCTGGCCACGGCCCACGACAGCTTCGGCGCCTTCTTCATGGCCTACGATCCCACGCGGGAGAACGAGTACACCCAGGAGTGGAGCAAGAAGGCGTGCAAGCTGGTGGACGCCGCTGAGCCCCTGCCCGAAGGACAGGCCTGCTACCTGCTGCGGAACGAGGACCAGTGCCTGGAGACCGCGGGCTGCACCTGGGACTACACCCGTCTCGTGGCGGGCGAGTTCTTCGACGCCCCCGATTCCAAGGGGATCATCCTGGGCGAGGTGCTGGCCGACAACCTCGACGCCGATCTCGGCGACAAGGTGGTCTTCACCCTCACCGACAAGAACGGCGAGATCGTCACCTCCATGGAGCGGCTCTCGGGCATCATCACCACCGGCTCGGCCGCCGCGGACGCGGGCATCGCGCTGTTCGCCATCGACACCGTGCGCGGTGTGGTCGGCTACGACCCCACCGAGAGCACCCAGGTGGCCATCTTCCTCGACAACGGCCGCCGCACGCTGTCGGTCTCCGAACGTATCGACGCCTTGGTCAGCGACGACGCGGAGGTGCTCACCTGGGACCAGATGTCCCCGGAGATCAAGACCTTCATCGCCATGAAGAAGGGCGGCGGCGCGGTGATGAGCATCGTCATCGGCATCCTGGTGGCCGCCGGCATCTTCAACACCATCTTCATGAGCGTGATGGAGCGTGTCCGTGAGTTCGGCGTGATGATGGCCATCGGCTACCAGCCTGGGCAGCTGTTCCGGCTGGTGATGGCCGAGAGCGGCATCCTGGCCGTGCTGGGGTTGATCGCCTGCGCCATCCCCACCATCCCTGTCTACAACAAGCTGGCCGCCACAGGGCTGGACTTCACACAGCTCTACATGGACATGGGCATCCTGGACAAGCACGGCTCCATGGACGTCTCCGGCGTGGGCATGGACCCGGTCCTGCCCTTCGGCATCTTCCCGGAGAGCGCCGCTGCCATCATCATCGCCATCCTGGGCGCCACCATCCTCGCCGGGATCTACCCCGCCTGGAAGGCTGGCCGCGTCGATCCCATCGAATCCATCAATCTCGTCTGAGGCCCCTCATGACTACCCCCATCGTCGAAGTCAAGAACGCTACAAAGGTCTACAAGCAGGGTACCGTGGACGTGCACGCGCTGCGCGGCCTGGACCTGGCCATCGAAGCTGGTGAGTTCACCGCCATCTACGGGCCCTCAGGCTCGGGCAAGAGCACCTTGCTCAACCTCATCGGGGCCCTGGACAGCCCCACCTCGGGTGAGGTGCTGCTCGAGGGGCAGGACCTGGGCGGCCTGGGCCGCTTCAAGCGCAGCGCCATGCGGCGGGACCGCATCGGCTTCGTGTTCCAGGCCTACAACCTCATCCCCGTGCTCACCGCCTTCGAGAACGCCGAGGCCGTGGCTGCCCTCAAGGGTGGCAGCGCCACCGAGCGCCGCGCCAAGGTCATGAAGCTGCTCGCAGAGGTGGGCCTCGAGGGCATGGAGAACCGTCGTCCCCACCAGCTCTCCGGTGGCCAGCAGCAGCGCGTGGCCATCGTCCGCGCCATCGCGTCGGAACCCGCCATCGTGCTGGCCGACGAGCCCACGGCCAACGTGGACTCCGAGACCGCCGAGAAGCTCCTGACGCTCATGGAAGAGCTCAACCAGAAGCACGGCGTGACCTTCCTCTTCTCGACCCACGACCCGCGCGTCATGGAACGCGCCCACCGCCTGGTGCGTCTTGTCGACGGCAAGGTCGCCGCCGACGAGCGCAAGGAGGTCTGACATGCGCCGCACCCTCATCACCCTCGCCGCCGCCGTGGGGCTGTTCGCCACCACGGCCATCGCCCAGGACGCCGCCGAGACGGACTCCCAGGCCCGCGCCCGCGAATTGTTGGACAGCACCGACGACATGCACCGGGGCGAGTCATCGCACTCCAAGGTCACCATGCACGTCAAGACCGCGCGCTGGGACCGCACCATCACCATCGAGGGCTGGGCCAAGGGCGAGGAGAAGTCCCTGATGAAGATCCTGTCGCCGGCCAAGGAAGCGGGCATGGCCACGCTCAAGGTCGAGGACAACATCTGGAACTACCTGCCCAAGGTCGACCGCACCATGAAGGTCCCGGCGGGCATGATGTCCGGCTCGTGGATGGGCTCCCACTTCACCAACGACGACCTGGTGAAGGAGTCGCGCATGGCCGACGACTTCGACTACCAGCTCACCGAAGAGCCCGCCGAGGACGGCAGCGGCCAGTACGTGGTCGAGTGTGTGCCCAAGCCCGACGCTCCGGTGGTCTGGGGCAAGGTCATCGTGAAGCTTCGCCCCGACGAGAACCCCACCGAGATCACCTACTGGGACGAGGACGGCGAGCTGGTCCGCACCATGAGCTTCACCGACTACACCGAGGTCGAAGGCCGCATGATCGCCGGCCGCATGAAGCTGGTCCCGGCGGATGAGCCCGACGAGTTCACAGAGGTGGTCTACGACGAGATCGAGTTTGGGGTGGAGATCCCGGATTCGATGTTTACGCTCCAGGCCTTGAAGAAGTAGCGGCCTACGGGTCCGCCTACCCCTCACCCGCCGCTACGCGGCACCCTCTCCCCCGGGGAGAGGGATCTCGGAGCAACCACCCGCCCGATCCCGCCCCATGCCCAAAGACACCTTCCACAACCTGCCGCCCGAGAAGCGTGCTCGCATCGCCGAAGCCGCGATCGCAGAGTTCGCCGAGAAGGGCTACGCCGGCGCATCGATCTCCCGCATCGTCGCCCGGGCCCGGATCGCCAAGGGCAGCTTCTACCAGTACTTCGACGGCAAGATCGTCCTGTTCCGCTGGCTGCTGTACGAGTGGGGCGGGCAGCGCAAGCTGGAGTCCATCAAGGAACTCCCCGCACCCGATGGCGCGGACTTCTGGGAGCAGCTGGCGTACATGTTCATCGCCGGGCTGCGCTTCGGGCTGAACAACCCCAGGCTGTCGCGGGTGGCGGCGGTGCTGTGGCACCCCAGCGCTGATCTCGAGCTGCAGGCGGTGGTGGGCGAGTGGCAGAGCTTGGCCCGCAACAACTGGAAGCTGCTGCTGCAGCAGGGCCAGGCCATGGGCCAAGTGCGCCCTGATCTCGATCTGGACGTCGCCGCCGAGTTCACGCTGGCCCAGGTGATGCTGGGCCTCGATCTGGCCATGCAGCGGCACCTGGGCATGGACATGATCGAGTTCTGCGCCCACCCGGAGCACGAGGCTCGTTTCCCCGTGGAGCAGCAGCGCGTCGTGGTGGATCAGATCCTCGACCTGGTGCGCCGGGCCATTGGCACCGACAGCGCGGTCGAGGGGCTGCAGGCCCGCATCGACGTGGATGCGCTGAAGGCGGCGATGGACGAGGGACTCGCTAGAACAGCCCCGCCGGGTCGTAGACGAGATCGAAGGACTGGGCCGGGGCGCAGGGATCGGTGCAGCTGTCGGAGTAGGTCAGCTCCACCCAGCTGGGGTTGAGATCGGAGTCGAGGATCTGACCGGCGCTGTCGGGCCCCTGGCCGCGGTCTGGACGGTCGCCGTGTCCCAGGCAGGTGCGCTCCCAGCCGGGGCCTTGGAGAGGCCGTCGAACAGCGCTGGGTTAGGCGAAGCGAGGAGGTCCCCATGAAGCCACGTTGGATCATCCTCGCCGTCCTTGCCGTAGCCGCGGTCGCGCTGGCCGTCGTCCTCTTCGGCGGCGGGCTCGGCGACACTCCCGATACGCCCCCCAAGGCGCGCAAGGCGCGCATCGCCCCCGGCGACCTGTCGGACGATCTGCTCGATGAGGTCGAGGGCGCGACCAGCGATGTGCCAGCCCCGTCTGCACCACCTGCTGCAGGTGCTTCGCCCGCCGAGGGCGCGGCCCGTCCCACGGGCATCGCCGCCCCCACCATCTCCGGTGACGGCGAGCCAGATCACCAACCGGATCCGGGCCTGCTGGCCCGCTTCGAGTTGATCGTGGGCGACATGCCCGAGGACCAGCGGCCCATCGACGTCGTTTGGACCTGCCCCGAAGCGCCGCACACCTGTCAGGTGGAGGGCACCCTCGAGAGCAACGAGTACATCGCCAACTTCATGCACGCCCTCGAGGACAACCCCCAGGCCGAAGACGACGAGATCCCCACCATCTACCTGAATCACCTGAACAGCCTGCCCGAGGGGGGCAAGCGCTTCCAGCTGTCGCTCGAGCTGCCCTGACTACTCCACCATCGACAGGTCGGCGCTGCCGGTCGGGGCGGGAAGCTCCACGTCGAAGCCCATGGTGACCTCGGGGTTGACCTTCATGGGGCCGAAGCCCGGGGTCTTGATGCCCCAGTCATCGAGGTTGATGGTGGCCGAGCCCTGGGCGCGGAGGGGGTCGGTGCCGGAGATGGTGGCGGTCACGGTGACCGGGCGGGCCTGGCCCACGATGCTCAGGCGGCCGTCGAGCTGAACCGAGCCGGCCTCGAGGGGGGTGTCGGTGCGGGCCTGGAAGACCACCGCGGACTTGCCGGCTTCCTGGTAGCCGTCGAAGATGGTGCCGCGCATGTGGCTGTCGCGGCCGCCGTTGTCGGTGTCGATGGCTTCGACCGGCACGCTCACCTCGATGGTGCGGTAGCCCTTGGCGTCGGGGTCGGAGATGTCGATGTCGAACAGCGTGGCCGTCACGGGGAAGTCGTGGGTGGGGGTGATCCCGGTGCCCTCGAGGGACCCGGCGGCCTGGCTGATGGCGATGGCGCCGATCACGGTGGTGGGGACGGCGAAGGCGGCGAGGGCGGCGACGGTGGTGATGGCGCGCATGCTTGCTCCAGGTGGCAGCGGAGAGGTTCTGTTGGGGTTCGGCACAGGCTGCTCTCTGAACCGTACGCACCGTGGACGGCGGTGAAACGAGGGCGTGACGTCGCGGCGCGCAGAGTTGTGAGGGTGCCTACAGGCTATGCTTGGCCCATGGCTCATCAGACCCTCCGTGGCGGCTACGAAAGCCTGGTCGATCGCATCAACCGGGCTCCGCAGGGGGCTCCGCCATCGGCCTTGCTCACCCGCATCCTGGAGCTGCTGTACAGCGAGCGGGAGGCGCAGCTGGTGGGTCAGCTGCCCATCCGGCCCTTCACGGTGAGCGAGGCGGCCCGGCGCTGGGGGCTGCCGCCCTCCGAGGCCCGCGCCATCCTGGATGAGCTGGCCGGCCGCGCGCTGCTGCTCGATCTGTTCGGTGGCGAGGACCGTCGCTATGTGCTGCCGCCGCCCATGGCGGGCTTCTTCGAGTTCTCGCTGATGCGGGTGCGCCAGGACCTGGACCAGCGGGTGCTGTCCGAGCTGCTGCACCAGTACCTGAACGTGGAGGACGAGTTCGTCCGGGATCTGTTCGCCGTGGGGGAGACCAAGCTGGGGCGTGCCTTCGTGAGTGAGCCCGCGCTGTCCACCAGCAACGTGCTCCATGTGCTGGACTGGGAGCGGGCCAGCCACGTGGTGGAGACCGCCCACGCCATCGGGCTGGGCATGTGCTACTGCCGCCACAAGATGCAGCACATGGGCACCGCCTGCGACGCCCCCATGGACATCTGCCTGACCTTCAACAACAGCGCCGCGTCCCTGGTGCACCACGGCCACGCCCGGGGCATCGAGGCCGCCGAGGCCTTGGACTTGCTGGCCCAGGCCCGGGATCACGGCCTGATCCAGTTTGGCGAGAATGTCCGCACCAAGGTGAACTTCATCTGCAACTGCTGCGGCTGCTGCTGCGAAGCGCTGCTGGCCCACAAGCGCTTCACCGAGCTGCGCTGCATCCACACCACCCCCTTCCTGCCGGTGGTGGACGCGGAAGCCTGCTCGGGCTGTGGGGCCTGTGTGCGTGCCTGCCACGTCGACGCCATCGAGGTGGAGGCCGGCCCGGCCCGCATCGATCCCCAGCGCTGCCTGGGCTGCGGGGTGTGCCTGCGCGCCTGCGAGTTCGACGCCCTGCGCCTCGATGCCCGGCCCGAGCGGCTGCTCACCCCGGTGGACGGGATCGAGCGCGCGGTCTGGATGGCCATCGAGCGCGGCAAGCTGCAGCACCTGATCTTCGATGACGTCGCCCGCGGCAGCCACCGGGCCCTGGCCGCGGTGCTGGGGGCCCTGCTTCGGCTGCCGCCGGCCCGCTGGGCGTTGGCCCAGGAGCAGCTGCGTTCCCGCTTCCTGGCCCGCTTGATCGAGCGGTCGCGCTGAGCGGAGGAGCCCGATGTTCCGAACCATCGTACTGCTGGCGTCGTTCGGGTGCGGCCCGGCCCTGGCCGACGACAGCCTGCTGATGCCCGTCGAGCGGGCGGTGCTCCGGGACGGCCCGGAGGGGCTGTTGCAGGGCCACCAGGCTCTGGCCGACGACCCCGGCTCGGTCCACACCCTGCAGGCCCTGGGCTGGGTTCGCGATCCAAGCTCGGCCGGTCCCCTGGCGGACGCCCTGGCCGTCGCGGAGTCCGGCGCGGTCCAGAACAACGCCTTTTTTTCGCTGCAGGCGGTGGTGCAGGCTCACGGGCAGCCCAGCCAGGACTCCGCGGTGTACGCGGCCCTGACCCGCGCGCTGTGGCACGAGATCGTGGGGTTGGCCGCTACGGAGGTCACCACGGCCTGGGACGTGGCCCGACGCGCGCCGAGGGTCACGGTGGACCACCGGCGCTTGCCCTCGGGCTTTCGGGTCCGCGCCAGTGCGTCGCTGGCGCTGCGCAACAGCATCCCTTCTGGTTGGACCCGTCCGCCCGACCCGGTGAGCGCAGAGCTGGTGAAGGGGCAGAGCGCTCGGGGTGACGACGACACCTGGATGGAGATCCTCTCGGTCCAGAGCCTGGATGGGCACCACCGGATGCTGGCCCGGCTGCGCGGCGATGTGCTCGGCTACAGCCGCTGGCTGGTGCTGGGCCGGGATGGGTCCGGGGGGATCGAAGTGCTGGGGGTGGAGCAGGTCGGCGTGCGCTGCCAGAACGAGGATCGCATCCGGGAGACCGAGGGCACCCTCGACAGCCCCTGCCCCGTGAGCTTCGGCCTGGCCCAGTTCCCCGAGACCGTGGGCTACAGCTACGAGGTGGACCTGGTGGATCCCCGCATCGCCCTGGCGGCGGAGCTGAAGGGCATGGACCTGCCCGCGCCGGAGCTCTTACTGGGCGCGGAGCAGCTGCGGTATCTCGAGGCCGAGCGCGCCGAGCTGAGTCCCTGGAAGCAGATGGAGCTGGTGGAGGTCCGGGCCGCGGTGCTGGATCGCGAGGTGGACGAGGGGGAGATCCTCGAGGTGCTCGAAGGCGCGTGGGCCGCCGGCTACGAAGACCGCCACCACCGCCTGCCCCACAAGCTCCTGATGCGGCCCGAGCTGAGCGAGGAGGCCATCATCGCGCTGCTACAGCGGGCGCCCAGTGAGCGCGTCATGGGCGCGGTCTACGCCCTGAACCGGCGCATCGAGCTGGCGTATCGGGACGACAGGATGGAGGATCAGGCCGGGGGTCCCCAGGGGATCGTGGCCGCCGCCTGGGAGGCTGCGCTGGGGCTGCTGGACCATCCGAATGCCACCAAGCGCGAGGCCGGCCAGAAGATGCTGAACAGCATCAGCGAGTCCACCCGCTCCTGGTGGACACCCGCGGAGGAATCCGCCCTCGCGGGCTTCTCGCGCGATCCCTGCCACAGGCCCTCGAACCTGATCGGCTGGGGCGACGATGTCCTGATGGTCCGCTGGACCAGCTGCAAGGACCGCTTCGCCGGCGGCTACGAGCTGTGGGTGCGCCACCAGGGCCGCTGGCGCCTGGCCTGGACAGGGACCTGGTACGCGTGAGGCGTGGCGGTCAGATCGAGAAAGGCGTCACAGCACCGGTCAGCTCGGTGCGCTGGTGGAGGAGCCCCACGCGAACGGCGATCTGCAGACTCACAGCGTGCTCCAGGTGAGGCTGGTGAGGGAGGCTCTTCAGGTGGCGGACCTGGCTGGGGGATCGGTCTGTGAGCTTGGCGATGCGGATGGTGCTGCAGTGGGGGGCGAGGAGCTTGATCAGGGCGTTGCGGGCGCGGACGACATCAGCGCCGCGGCCTTGGAGCGTCGGGAGTGCGAGCGCGCCGCAGGCCGCGTCGCATAGCAGGGCGCCATGCCCTCCGTGGGCCAGCGAGCCCAGGGTGGTAGCGCTTGCCGGCTCGAGCGTTGGGAGGCTGAGGTGCAGCAGCAGCCGTTCGCGCCCGAGGCGGGCGATCCACTCCCT
Organism: uncultured Enterobacterales bacterium; assembly: GCA_964532635.1. Taxonomy (GTDB): domain Bacteria; phylum Myxococcota_A; class UBA796; order UBA796; family JAFGLY01; genus CALDOK01. Next base: position 17,313 of record CAZHIK010000019.1, on the reverse strand, counting down.
GACCAGCGGGATGGTCCCCGTTGCGAGCAAGCGCAGACCCAGCAGCTCCGGCAGGCTGGAGGCGTCCAGGTAGGGATCGCTCCGCACGCCGTGCTTGTTGCGCTGGCCCAGGGAGTAGTGGAAGGCCGAGACCAGGTGGTGTTGATCCGCCAGGCGCTTGATGCGGACGGGAAAGAAGTCTACGCGGAGCCCAAGCGTCCAGCGCATGCTCCGCTTCAGTCGACCGGCGAGCTCGGCGGCTCGCGCCCGATCGCAGAGCACCACCAGGTGAAGGTGGTTGTCAGCGGCGCCGAACGACAGCAGAGGGAAACGCTCGGCCACGCGGTAGACCGCACGAGCCAGGGCGCGTCGAGCCTGGTCGCTCGGCGCCAAGACGCGATCGTCATCGCAGCGAAGCATGATGTGGTAGCCGAGTTCGACCATGGACACCTCCGGTGCAGGGTGTCTCAACAAACGTGCCAAGGGTCGCTGGACGGAGGAAGGTCCGTTTTCGGCGTACTCAGTGTCGAAGATTCGACGGTTTTCGACGATTCGGTTCGACACTTCGACGGTGGCGCTGGGAAGTGGGGGCCTTCGAGGCGAAGGTGGAGGGTTGCCAGCGCTTCGAGGGCAGGTGGCGCTGGGAAGTGGGGGCCTTCGGGGTGAAGGTGGGGTGTTGCCGGCGTGGCCTGGCTGGGGTGCCGGTGCGCGAGTTGGTGCCCGGAGAAACGTGGTGAGCGAGCCTGTCCCAGCCGCGATAGCCCTTCCATAGGCCGAAGTGACGCACTCGCAAAGAAACCGGAGGTACCATGCTGTCCCTGTCCCTACTGTTGTTCCTCGCCAGCGCTTCTGCAGAGCAGGTCGAGAAGGGCGAGCTCGAAGCTCGCTTGAACCTCACCGCGGCTCGTCTGGGCGAGACGTTCTTGGTGGGGGCGGTGGGCGACAAGGCCGAGCGGGCGGTGAACAAGGCCCTGGACCGTTCCCCGCGGGTCAAGGTCAAGCTCACCCGGATCCCCAGCATCGGCGATGCCGACGCCGAGATGGTCCGCGCCATGGGCGAGATCAACCTGCGCTGCGGTCTGTATGTGGCTCCTTCCGATGCGGGGGGGTGGACCGTTCACGAGCACGGGGACTGCACCTCGGCCGCCGCCATCCGCGCTGAGAGCGAGCCCCAGGACGACGGTTCCGCGGACCGCCCCGCTCCGGGGGCTCGCCAGCGGCCGCCGGCCCAGCGCCGCGGGCAGGCCCCGTCCCCGCCCTCGGACTCGCGCACGCTCATCAAGATCGCCCAGCTCCAGCCGCAGCTGCCCGATCCCGCCACAGCGATGCTCCAGAGCACCCTGCTGGGCTTCGGCGCGGGACACTTCTACAGCGGGCGAACCGAGCGGGGCCTGGTGCACATGGGCCTGCAGGTGGCCGGCTTGGGCCTGTCGGGACTGGGGACAACCCTGGTCAATGGCGCGCAGGGCTGGTCCAACGCGGACACCAGGCGCAAGGCCGGCCTGGCGTTCACCATCACCGGCAGCCTCACCTTCGTGGGGAGCCGGGTGACCGACATCTACACCGCGCCCCTAAGCGCCCACGAAGAGGGCGCGGAGCGCATGGCGCAGATGCGGTAGCCAGAGCGCCTCCCTACTTCCTCAGATCCTCGTCCACTCGTCCGTCCACCAGCCGCACCACCCGGCGCGCGCGCTCCATGACCTTGGGGTCGTGGGTGGCGAACAGGAAGGTGACGCCCAGGCGCTCGTTCAGCTCGCGCATGGTGTCCAGCAGGGCGTAGCCGGTGGATGTGTCGAGGTTGGCGGTGGGTTCGTCGGCCAGCACCAGGGCCGGCTCGCCCACGATGGCGCGGGCCACGGCCACCCGCTGCTGCTGCCCTCCCGACAGCTCGTTGGGGCGGCGGTGTTCCATGCCCTCGAGGCCCACGTCCGCAAGGACCCGCATCACCCGTTCCTTGCGCTCGGCTGCGGGCACGCCGCGCAGCAGGAGCACGAACTCGGCGTTTTCGTAGGCCGAGAGCACGGGGATGAGGTTGTAGGCCTGGAACACGAAGCCCAGGCGCTCCAGGCGCACCCGGGAGCGGCCCGAGGAGCCCACAGCGGCCAGGTCCTGGCCGTCCACCCGCACGCGGCCAGCGGTGGGGGCGTCCAGGCCGCCGATGAGGTTGAGGAGGGTGGTCTTGCCCGAGCCCGAGGGGCCCATCAGGGCGGTGAACTCGCCGGGCTCGATGGCGATGTCCACGCCGCGCAGGGCGTGCACGATGTGGGTGCCCTGCTGGTACTGCTTCTGGAGTTCCTGGGTGACGACGATGGCCATGGGTTCCTCCCGCGCTAGCGGTGCTGCAGGCACTCGACGGGCTTCAGGGTGGTGGCCTTCCAGGCCGGGTAGACGGCGGACAGCACCGTGAGCAGCCACACGCCGACGACGTAGAAGGCCAGCTTCACGGGATCGAGATCCGGGTAGATGGTGAAGTCCAGGGGCAGGCCGGCGACCTCCATGGTGCCGCCGGTCAGGGCGCTGAGGTCCAGGCCGGCGCTGCTCAGGGGCAGCACGATGGCCAGGCCCAGGGCCACGCCCACCGCGGAGGCGAAGACACCCAGCAGGGCGGCCTCGGTTAGCACCAGGCTGGCGAGGCGTCGTCGGGAGGTGCCCAGGGCCAGCATGACCCCCAGCTCGCGCATGCGCTCGAGCACCGACATCAGCACCGTGTTGACGATGCCCAGGCCCACCATGAAGAAGATCACGGTGTAGACCACGTAAATCTCGGCTTGTTCGGCCGCGACGTACTCGGCCAGGCTGGGCAGGGCTTGCTGCCACGACAGCACCTCGAGGTCGTCTCGGGCCGGCAGCGCGTCTCGGGCGTCGGCGGTGGCGCGCTGGGTGTCGCGGGAGGAGTCGAGGTGTGCGGCGATCTGGTGCACGCCGTCGCCCAGGCCCATCAGCTCCTGGGCTGCGGGCAGGGTGACCTGGCCGTAGAAGCCGTCGATCTGGTCGATGCCCATGGAGAAGATACCGCGGACCCGAAACATGCGGCTCTCGATGCCATCGGCACCCTGGGCCATGAGCACCACCTTGTCGCCCAGGCCGACGTCCAGGCTCTCGGCCAGGGTGGAGCCCAGCACGATGCCGCGGGGATCGTCGTCGAGGTACTCGCCCTCGATCAGCCGGTCGTCGACCTTGTTGACCGAGGACTCGATCGCGGGCTGGACCGCGCCGATGCCCACGCCCATGGTGCCGGTAGGCGAGGCCAGCAGTCCGTCGATGAACACCCGCTGGGTGATGGTGGCGTCGGGCAGAGTGGCGGTGATGGTGGCTGCCAGGATCGGGGCGTCGGCCAGCACCGGCTTCAGCTCGGCCTCGAGGTCCTCGGGGCCCTGCACCACCACGTGGCCGGCCTGGGAGCCCGTGCCCGTGGCGATCATGTTGTTGCAGATGCCATCGGTGCCGGAGCTCGAGAACATGAGCAGCGCGAGGCCCAGGGCGATGGCGGCGGTGGTGATCAGGGTGCGGCGCAGGTTGCGGCGCAGGTTTCGCAGGGCGAGCTTGGTGAGCAGCAGCATGGTCCTACTCCTGCCGCATGGCTTCGACGGGCTTCAGCCGCGCCGCGCGGAACGCCGGCCACACGGAGGCCAGCAGGGAGACGACGAACAGGCCGATCACGGCGACCAGGATGGGCTCCATGCGGAACACGCCGTACATCACCGGATCCCAGCGGGCGCCCATCATGGACATGCCGTCCATGGAGCTGGAGAGATCGAGCCCGTACCCCACCAGCCAGGCGTCCATGGCCAGGCCCAGGGGCAGGCCGATGAGCACGGCCACGCCCGCGAGCCAGGCGCTCTCCCAGAACACCAGGTGCACCAGCTGCAGCGGTCGCAGGCCCAGGGCCTTGATGACCCCCAGCTCCTTGGTGCGCTCGAAGACCGACATGAGCATGGTGTTGAGGATGCCCAGGGCGGCCACGCCGAAGACGATGAAGAGCATGATGAACATGGAGGCGTCGGCCAGCTCGAGCATCTGGGCCATCTGGGGATTCAGCTCGGCCCAGCTGCGCTGCAGCAGGCCGCGGGACTCGGCGGAGGGGGCCGCGGCGGTGAGCATCCCGGGGACCGCGTCGCGCCCGGCGGAGAGCAGGCTGATCTCGTGCACCTGCCCGGGCAGCACCAGCAGCTCCTGCAGATCCTGGGTGAGCATCCAGGCCCCGGAGCGGTCCTTCATGGTGTCGCCGGTGTTCACCACGCCGACCACCGTGTACAGCTCGTTGCCGGTGGAGCCGTCGGCGGCCTGGGTCACCGCCATCAGCTCGTCCCCCGGGGCCGCCCGTAGCTTCTCGGCCAGCTCGTAGCCCAGCAGCAGCTCGCCGCGGGCGTCCGGGTCCAGGTAGCGGCCCTGCTCCACCCAGCGGTCCAGCTGGGTCATGGTAGCTTCGCGGGCGGGGTCGATGCCCAGCAGCATGGCCCCGACGACCTGCTGCTCGGTGCCCACCAGCGCGTGGCCGTAGACCCGGGCGGTGGCCCCGTGGACCTCGGGCAGGGCTTCGAGCTCCTCGAGCAGCGCCTCGGCCTGGGGGATGGTGGCCCAGACGGCGCGCTTCTTGGGGTAGTCGGGGTGGTGGACCTGGGCGTGGCCCACGGTCTGGGTGACCACGTCGTCGAACATCTGCACGTAGGTGCCGTCCACCAGGCACACCATGGCCAGGCAAAACGCCAGCCCCGCGGCCATGGCCACCGTGGTGATCAGGGTGCGGCGCTTCTGTCGCCAGATGTTGCGCCAGGCCAGGCGCATGAGCAGAGACATCGGGGCCTCCTCAGCGCTTCAGCGCCTGCAGGGAGAAGGTGGAGTCGGGGATGTCCACGTCGAACTCCAGGCTGTCGTAGACCAGCTCGGTGAACTCGTCGGGAGCGTCTGCCGGGATCAGGATCATGCGCATGGGCACCGGGCGCCCGTCCAGCGGCACGATGTCGGAGAAGCGCATGGTGCGCACCAGCTCGCCGTCCTCGTCCCAGTAGGTGATCTCGGTGGGCAGCATCAGCTCGGCATCCACCGCCACCTTCACCTCGCCCCAGACCACCGGGGCGTCGGGCCTGGGCAGGCAGCGGACCACGTACAGCCCGCCGCCGTCGTCGGGGGTGGCCGCGTAGGCGTAGCTGTAGTCCTCGGCCATGCGGGATTCTTTCACCAGGTCGTCGTTGGTGAAGTGGGAGCCCATCCAGGCGCCGGACATCATGCCGGCGGGCACCTTCATGGTGCGGTCCACCTTGGGCAGGTAGTTCCAGATGTTGTCCTCGACCTTGAGCGTGGCCATGCCCGCTTCCTTGGCCGGCGACAGGATCTTGATGAGGGAGCGCTCCTCGCCACGAGACTGGATGTCGAGGCTGAGGGTGCGGTCCCAGCGGTCGGTCTTGACCCGCATGGTCACCCGGGCGTGGCTGGAGTCGCCCCGGTGCAGGTCGTCAGCCCGATCCAGCAGGTCGCGGGGGTCGGGATGCTCGGCGGCCGGTGCAGAGCCGACGAGCAGCAGCAGGAGGGGGAGGACGGCACGCAGCATGATCACCTCCACAGGCCAGGGGCGGCAGTGCAGACGGGTGTTGTTCGCGAGAAATGGAGCTTGTGAGCCGAACTTCTCGCGATGCTCTTCGGGCTTGTGCAGGAGTACCACGGGCCCTTGCAGCTAGACAAGGAGATAGTTTCAAGGTGGCCGCTAGGATATTCCTAGGCTTTGCCCGATCCCGCGAACCTCGCCCGCGCCCCCTCCAGCACCGCCTGCACGCCCCGGTGGGCTACCTTGCGCTCCACGGTGATGGCGTAGAAGCGCTCCTCGGCTTCGGGCACCTCGCCGATGACCTCGAGGCCGGTGCGCTCCCTGATGCGCTCGGCGATGATGCTGGGCACGGCCAGGAAGCCGAGCTCGTCGTCGGCGAAGACCAGCAGCATGGCGGGGTCCTCGAACTCGGCGACCACGCGTGGAGCGATCCCGATGCCCGAGAACCAGCGATCCAGGGTGCGGCGCAGGGCGGTCTCGCCGGTGGTCAGGATGGCGGGGGCGCCGTCGAGGGAACCCGGGAAGTCCGGTCGCAGCTCGGCGGCCAGGGGAGGGGCGGCCATGATCACCACCGAGGAGCGCCCCAGCTCATGGGTGAAGGCCTTGACCCGCAGCGAGGGCGGGGCGGGCCGGTCCGTGAGCACCAGGTCCAGCTTCCAGCTGGCCAGCTCGAGGAGCATGGTCTCGAGGCCCTCCTCGCGCACCGAGAATCGCACGGGCTCGTCCATGGCCAGCACCGGCGCCAGGATCTCCCGGGCCACCAGCTTGGGCATGGAGTCGGTGACCCCCACGGCCAGCTGCAGCGGTCGCCCGGTGGGCAGCTGGCGCACCGCGGACATCAGCTCGCGGCCCAGGCCGAAGATCTCGTCCGCGTAGCCGTAGACCACCTGGCCCACCTCGGTCAGCACCAGGCTTCGCCCACGGCGCTCGAAGAGCCTCTCCCCGAGGGACTCCTCCAGGGACTTGATCTGCGTGGACACCGTGGGCGGCGCCAGCAGCAACACCTCGGCGGCACGAGCGATGGAGCCTTCGCGGGCGGTGGTCCAGAAGTAGAGCAGGTGGTGGTAGTTGAGCCAGTCCATGGGGTCTCCCTAGGCTGCGTCTAGGGTTGAGCTATCCCACATCGAGAACACCTGGTGTCGGTGTGGAGCAGGGGCCGCCATCGGCTGGTATCCTCCCACCCGAAACCTCCTGCCCGGAGCCAGTTGTGAGCACGCGCAGCCTCCTCCCCGTCCTTGTCCTGTTGGCGGCCCCCGCGGCCCATGCCGACACCATCCTCTTCGTCAACTGGGGTGCCACCTCGGGCAGCTATGACGGCGAGAACATCTACCAGGCGCTGGTGGACATGGGGAACAGCGTCGATCTCATCGATGGTCCCTCCGACGGTGCCATCGACAGCGCCCTGTCCGCCACGGCCTACGACCAGGTCTGGTTCTTCAACGCCTCGGGCACGCTGTCGGATCGGCTGGACGACAGCGGGGACATCGACGCGCTGGTGGACTTCCACCTGGCTCGCCCGGAGCTGATCATGGACTCCCGCTCCTACGGGCTGCCCTACTACGGCGCTTCGTCCAGCAGCTACCCCTACGAGGACCTGTGGGTGGAGAACGAAGCCGACGCCCTGTCCAGGGCTGGCGGCGGCATCTGGCTGGGCGGCGACCACTACGGCTGGAACCTGGACATCGACACCCTGCTGGGCACCCTGGGCTACGACATCTGGACCTCGTCCTACGGTGGCTCCATCACCTGGTACGACGACAGCTTCCTGTGGGACTGCTACAACACCGTCGATCCCACGGCCCTGTACGTGGGCACCGTGGCCCACATCACCACGGGGAGCATCACGGGGACCTACACCAGCATCGAGTTGGTCCCCATCGCCGGCAGCAGCAGTGCCACGTTCATCGCCACCACCCTGGTGGACGCGGTGCTCGACCTGGACGACGACGGCTGGACCGAGGACGACGGCGACTGCGACGATGACGACGCGAGCGTGAATCCCGATGCCAGCGAGGTCTGGTACGACGGGGTGGACCAGGATTGCGACGGCGCCGACGACGATCAGGACGGCGACGGGTGGGATCTCGCTGACGACTGCGACGACACCGACGCTGCCGTCAATCCCGACGCCGACGAGACCTGCGACGGTGTGGACAACGACTGTGATGGCTCGGTGGACGAGGACGACGCCATCGACGCCTCCACCTGGTACGCTGACAGCGACGGCGACGGCTTTGGCGACCCCGCCAGCACCGACGTGGCCTGCTCCGCCCCCTCGGGCTTCACCGCCGACGCCAGTGACTGTGACGACGGCGCTTCCACGGTCTACCCGGGGGCCGACGAGTACTGCGACGGGATGGACAACGACTGTGATGGCACGGTGGACGAGGACGACGCCGTCGACGCCTCGACCTGGTACGCCGACAGCGACGGTGATGGCTTCGGCGACGCCGCCAGCACCGATGTCGCCTGCACCGCCCCCTCCGGCTTCACCTCCGACGCCAGCGACTGCGACGATGCCGACGCGGCGGTGTTCCCTGGAGCCGACGAGTACTGCAACGGCGTGGACGACGACTGCGACGGCACCGTGGATGAGGACGATGCAGTGGACGCCTCCACCTGGTACGCCGACAGTGACGGTGACGGCTACGGCGATCTCTCCAGCCCGTTCCAGGCCTGCAGCGCTCCCTCGGGCTTTGTCATCGACGCCAGCGACTGCGACGACAGCGCCGCCGCGGTCTTCCCCGGAGCCGACGAGTACTGCAACGGCGTGGACGACGACTGCGACGGTGTGACGGACGAGGACGACGCCATCGATGCCTCCACCTGGTACGCCGACAGCGACGGTGACGGCTTCGGCGACGCTTCGACCACCGACGTCGCCTGCTCCGCGCCCTCGGGCTTCACCTCCGACGCCAGCGATTGCGACGACGGCGATGCGGCGGTGTTCCCTGGCGCCGACGAGTACTGCAACGGCGTGGACGACGACTGCGATGGTGTGACGGACGAAGACGACGCCATCGACGCCTCCACCTGGTACGCGGATGGCGACAGCGACGGCTTCGGCGACGCTTCGACCACCGACGTCGCCTGCTCCGCGCCCTCGGGCT
>CAZHIK010000019.1:0-8582 GCA_964532635.1 uncultured Enterobacterales bacterium | reverse complement strand
TCACCTCCGACGCCAGCGATTGCGACGACGGCTCCGCCACCGTCTTCCCCGGGGCCGACGAGTACTGCAACTGGGTGGACGACGACTGCGACGGCGTCGTGGATGAAGACGACGCCGTGGACGCCCTGACCTGGTACGCCGACGCGGACGGTGACGGCTTCGGTGATCCCACCAGCGCCATCACCGCCTGCGATGAGCCCTCGGGCTTCGTGGCCGACGCCAGTGACTGCGACGACGGCGCCGCTACCGTCTTCCCCGGCGCGGACGAGTACTGCAACGGTGTGGACGACGACTGCGACGAGGTCGTGGACGAGGACGACGCTCTGGACGCCTCCACCTGGTACGGGGACGGGGACGGGGACGGCTTCGGCGACGCTGCCAGCACCACCACCGCTTGCGATGAGCCCTCGGGCTTCGTGGCGGACGCCAGTGATTGCGACGACGGCGCGGCCTCCGTCTTTCCTGGTGCGGACGAGTACTGCAACGGCGTGGACGACGACTGCGATGACAGCGTGGACGAGGACGACGCCTTGGACGCCACCACCTGGTACGCCGATGCGGACGGCGATGGCTTTGGCGATCCCGACACCGCCACCACCGCCTGCGATGAGCCGTCGGGCTTCACCACCGACGCCAGCGACTGTGACGACACGGACGCCAGCGTCTACCCCGGTGCCGACGGCTGGACCGAGGACTGCCAGCCCATCGAAGAGGGCGACGACACGGGGCTGATCGACGACAAGCCACCCCAGGAGTGCGGCTGCAGCAGCGGCGACCCCGTGCCGGCCTCGGGCCTGGTCCTATTGGCCTTGGCGCCCCTGGCGATGATGCGGCGGCGTGAGCGCCGCGGGCCTCGCTTGCCACCCGCGTGCCAACAGTCTAGAGACGCTGGCTCCGATCTCCGGGAGGAACCATGATCTCCGTGCTTGCCCTCGCCTTGGCTTCCACGGCCCAGGCCGCCTGCCCCGCCGACGTCACCATCCAGGGTGACCTGACCTGCTCGTCCAGCTACAGCGGCTCCGTCACTGCGGCCGACGACAGCTACCTGGGCGGCGACTGCGACGACAAGGCCTGCTACACCTGCGGCGAGCCCTACGCCAACGAGGCCCAGGTGGCTCCAGAGGCCGTCTACAGCTTCGAGTGCCAACTGGCCGGCACGGTGAACATGCTGATCACCGATCTCACGTGCGATCTCGACATCTACGTGCTCGACGACAGCTGTGACCCCTACACCGGCTGCATGATGGGCTCCACGGCCCCCTACGACGTGGACGACCAGGTGGAGTTCGAGTGTACCCCCGGCGACACCTACTACATCGTGGTGGAGGCCTACGGCACCTCCCATCTCGAGGACGCCTCGGGCCCCTGCACCGACGACGGCACCGCCACCGGCACCGTCTACGATCCTGGCTACACCCTGAGCTTCGACGTCAGCACCAGCACCGGCTGCGCCGAGGACTGCGACGACGGTGAGGACAACGACCTCGACGGCGACATCGACTGCGACGACAGCGACTGCTGGGTCGAGGACATGTGCTGCGATACCGACGGAGACGGCTACCGGGCCGAGGGCGACTGCGCCGGCGACGACTGCGACGACACCGACCCCGACATCCATCCCGGCGCCGAAGAAGGCGACGAGCGCGGCAATGGCGACGGCGTGGACAACGACTGTGACGGCGAGATCGACGAGGGCACCCGCGACTACGACGACGACGGCGACGGCTACACTGAAAACGAAGGCGACTGCGACGACGGCGAGCCCGCCATCAACCCAGACGCCACCGACGAGCCCGACAACGGCATCGACGAAGACTGCGATGGCACCGACGCCACCTCGCCCGACGACACCGAGCTCCCGGAGGACACCGACCCAGTGGATCCAGGTGACAGCGAGCCTGCCACCGACGACACGGGAGAGGGCACGGGCAAGGACCAGGAGTGCGGCTGCTCCGCGGCCCCCAGCGGCCTGCTGGGCGCGGCGCTGCTCGGCGTGCTGGGGCTGGGCCTGGCAGTGCGGCGGCGCTGATCCTGGGCCTCGCCCGCTCGAGCACCTACTCGTCGACCACTGCCTCGAACATCTCCGCGATCTTGGCGTGGCCGATGGCGTTGGGGTGGATGCAGGTCATGTCGAACCACAGCTCGGCATCATCACCGCGATAGCAGCGGCCGCTGGCGTCATCGTAGTTGAACCCGTGGCCGCAGAAGGTCTCGAGCAAGAAGAGCATGTCGGTGTCGGTGTCCACCGCGATGCTCATGAACTCTTCCATGGCGTGGACCACCATCCAGGCCAGCTCGGGATCGGTGACCGCCTCGCCATAGCCGGCGAGCTCGGCCAACGGGCAGGCCGTGACGTCACCCGTTGCGTCGGTGAACTCGTAGAGGTTGGTGAGGATCACGTGGACGCCGTTGGGGAAACGCTCCGGCTCCTTGATCCACTCCACGGTGTCTCGCACCAGCCCCATGAACTCCTCTGTCTCGGCCCAGAGCGACTCGATGGACTCGTCCTCCATGAATCCCTCGGTCAAGGAGTTCAGGTCGTTGCCGCCCACCGTCATCACCACCAGCGTGACCTTGTCCCGCTCACTCTCAGGCAAGCAGCGCTCCACCTGATCGTCGTCCCGCATCAGGTCGTCTGCGCGGGCGCCCCACTCGGCGCAGAGCGAGAAGTCCCCGGAGTCCTGGTACCAGGTCGTGCCGTTGAAGGGATCGTAGCCCTGCCAGATCCAATCGGGTTCGTCGAGGCCGAAACGCTCGGCGAGCGCCAGAGCCAGGATGTTGCGGTAGAACTCTTCTTGGGCGGTGGGTGGTGTCCCCACGGTGACCGAGTCTCCCAGGAACACCACGCGCTCCACGCCGGTGATGTCCTGGTGGTTGGTGCCCTGGCAGTGTTCAGCGATGGTGGGATCGAACTGCGTGTAGTCCGGGGCGGGCTCGTGGGTCTGGGCCGCGATGTCGGCGAAGCATCGGTCATAGGCGCTCGTGTCGGTGTCGGCATCGCTGTCGGCATCGCTGTCGGCGTCGGCGTCGGCGTCGGCGTCGCTGTCGGCGTCGCTGTCGGTGTCGCTGTCGGCGTCGCTGTCAGTGTCGGTGTCCTGCTCGTCCGGAGGCTCCAGGGTATCGTTGGTCGGGGCGTCGCCACCGATCTCACAGGCCGCCAGCAGAAACGTCAGGAGGAACGCTGGAGAAGAGCGCATCGTTCACCTCGTGGGGCATCCTTCGACAGAGATAGTAGCAGCACACTTTGGGCCGAGGAGACCGGGTACTGTGATCCCATCGAAGGGTCTCAGGGATCGGCTCGAGGTCGTGGCTGTGGGAGGGCAGCTGCTCCCCGCTCGCCTGGAGAGGGGGCTGGCTCAGATCTCCACAACCACCAGCAGGTACTCGCCGCTGCGCGCGGTGCCGCTGCTCACGTAGCTGTCGAGGCTCAGCAGCCAGCTGCCCGGTTGGAGATCCAGCTCGAGGATCTTGTCGTCGCGCTCCACGCAGGCGGCCCCCGTGGCCTCGCCATCCAGCAGGTGCAGGTCGATGTCCACGTCGCCGCGGTCGAAGACCATGGCCCGGAGGCTGGTGGGCTGGGACAGCTCGAGGCCGTAGAAGAACTCGGGGCCGCTCTCGTCCTGGTCGGCACCGCAGCCGTCGTAGACGTCGATGCGGGACGGGCCGGCGTCGCGGGTGTCCCGCAGGTCCGTGAAGGGGAAGTGGTCGATGACGAAGGGATCGGCCCCGGTGCCCGCGCCCTCGAGCACGGCCGCGCTGTCGTCGAGCACCTCACCGTCCAGCGCGGCTCGGCGCAAGCGATCCAGGCCGTCGAGGATCAGCAGGTTGCGGGTGTTGTTGCCGTGATCCAGGCCCTCGGCGGTGAGCACGCAGCCCCGGTAGCCGCCGTCGTAGTGGGTGTTGAGGTGGACCCCATCGCTGGACAGACCCCAGTCGGCGACCGAGCGCAGGCCTAGCTCGAGGTCCACCAGCGGGACCTGGCGGCCTTGGGCGATGCCGCGGATGACGGCGTTGTAGCTTGGCACCCAGGCGTCGGCGCTGCTGGAGTCGGCCCGCGGGGGGATGGTGAGCAGCATCGGAGCGACGTCGGCATCGAGCACGGCGTCCACCAGGTCGAGCATGTTGTTGCCGAAGCCCCAGATGGCGGACTCGAAGCTGGTGCCCAGGTGCATGTCGTTGGTGCCGTACTGCAGCACCGCGAAGGCGGGATCGATGGCGGCCAGCTCCTGGTCGAGGGGGCTGGGATCGCCGGAGGTGGCCCAGGTGGCGCTCATGCCGCCTTGGGCCGCCAGGCTGCTGCGGTCGAAGGGGGTGGTGCCAGCGGCATCCCCCGCCAGGAAGTGCTCCATGCTGGGGCGCAGGTCGCCTCGGCCGCCCAGATCCACGTGGCTGCCCGAGAAGCAGTGCAGGGCGTTGGAGTCCACGGTGATGGAGTCGCCCACCTTCATGAACACCGTGGGGGAGCCAGTACCGGGCCCTGAGACGATCTCTTGCAGGCGCTGCTGCACCCAGGCCGTGATGGAGGACTGCAGCCGGCCCGAGCTGTAGACCGCGGGGGCAGAGGCGGCGGGCTCGCCGCTGTCGCCGGTGTCGTCGGGGGGATCGCCGCTGTCGCGCCAGCTGTCGCCGGTCTCGATGGCTGGCGAGCTGTCGTCGGGTAGGGGCGTGCGGCCGGGATCGCCGGTGCAGGCCACCAGCAGGACCAGGCCGATCACTCGGCGACCCGAGGCTCGGGTAGATCAGCGCAGCAGCGGAAGCCGTCGTCGTCCTGTCTGTGGCCCACCGCGTGCCAGTGGCGGCTCAGGCAGTCCTGGCCGTAGGTGGCACCCCACATGGTGCCGCCCAGGATCTCGTGGCAGACGGTATCGTCTGCATGTGGATCCGGGGGGAATGCCGGGCCGGGCCGGGCGGCGTCCACCCACTCGCTGACACCACCGTTGAGATCGTGGATGCCCTGGGGGCTCACGCAGTCGGGGAACCCGCCGATGGGGCGCAGGTCGCGGGTGTCGTAGTAGCGGGCACCTTCGGTGAAGCAGCGGGCGGGATCGTACTCGGGGCCGTAGCTGTAGCGCCAACGCTCGGTGCCCCGGCAGGCGGCCTCCCACTCGTCCACGGTGCACAGGCGCCTGCCCTTGGCCTCGCACAGTAGCCGGGATTCCTCCCAGGTGATGTTGGTCTTGGGCAGCTCGCCCACCTTGTTGGGCCACTCGTAGACATCCATGCAGAAGGCGGGGAGGGCAGCGCTGCGGTCGGGCGTGAAGTAGTGGGCCACCGGCTCGATGTCGCCGGGTCCCAGCACGTAGGAACCGCCGGGGATCGGGAGCATACCCTCGGGACAGACCGCCTCCTCGGGCAGGGGCTCCGCGGCGGGTTCGGGTAGATCCACCGCTGGCGCGATCTCCGCCACCGAGGCCGTGCCGGAGGCAAACTGCTTCGCCAGCAGGTCGGCCACTTCGTCGCGGCGGGTCAGGTAGGTGAGCCGCGCGCCCAGGGGGGCCTCGGTGACGCGGTCGACGCTGTAGCAGCGACGGGCCATGCCCACGGCGTCACGCCAGGCCTGCTTCTGATCGTCGGTCATGCCCACGAAGCCCTGGGGCCGGGCGATCTCGTCGCTGACGAACCAGGGATCGGCGTGGTGGATCACCAGCAGGCGGCCGGCGGCACAGGGCTCGGAAACGAAGCGTCCGGGCAGGTAGGCGGCGTGCAGGCGGCGCACGGGCCAGTCGACCTCGAGCTCCGGGCGCTCCACGCTGACCAGGTAGTGCAGCCAGTGGCCGGCCCACATGCCCTTGGCCTGGAGCAGGTCGAGCACGGCGCTGCCCCGCTCGTGGTCCAGCCAGGCCAGCGCGGCCTGGTCGGTGTCGTCCCGGGGCTCGCCCTGCCGATCGGCCAGCGGGGTGACGGGCCCCAACTCCATGGGGATCAGGCCCGAGCTGTGGGCGTGGGCGAAGAGGGCCACCACGGTGCCCGCGGTGAGCAGTGAGGTGCCCGCGGCGCTGGTGTGCACCCGGCTGCGACCCCAGCCCACGCCGGCCAGCACCGCCAGGGGTGCCACCACGAAGACCAGCAACCCGCCCTGGCCTTCCTCGGTGAGCGCCAGCAGGGGCAGGGGGGCGATTGCGGCGGCGATCCAGGTGAACAGGCCGGCGTCCCAGCCCGGGCGGCGGGCGACGTAGCCCAGCAGGCCGAGCAGCAGCAGCAGGGAGGCCGCGAGGCCCAGGCCCTTCAGCGGCACCCAGGTGGCCAGATCGAGCAGGCGACCGAGCATAGCGCCGGGATCGCTGGCTTCCTGGCCGGCGATGCGGCCGCCCCAGGCCCGCCACCAGCCCCAGGTGAAGGGACCGGCGACCAGCAGCAGCACGCCGAATGCCATGGCCTGGTTGGGCAGGCGCTTCTTGCGGTCACCGGGCTGCAGCAGGGCCACCACCAGGGGCAGCCAGATCAGGAAGGCCATGGTGATGCGGTCGGACATCAGGCCCACGCCCGCGCTGGCGCCCCAGGCCAGGGCCAGGCCCCGGTGGCGGAAGCCGCGGGAGAGCACCAAGATGGCGGTGGAGACCGCCGCCAGGCAGGCCACGAAGGGGGCCAGGGTGTAGTGGCGGAACTCGAGCAGCATCACCGTGGGCAGCAGGGCCAGCAGCACGGCCCGCCAGGCCGCCGCGTGGTGGGCGTCCTCGAGCATCTTGGAGGTCTTGCGCCCCACGCCCATGCGCCGCTCCACTTCAGCCACCGAGCCCAGCTGCGCGGCGTGGGGAAGGCGGGCCGCCAGGTCGTGGGCGCCGGTGCCCACGGCCCACAGCAGCAGCAGCAGGGCCGGCAGCAGGGCGAACAGGGGGGCGCGCAGCCCGCCGATCCAGTTGGCGGGCGCTGTGGCCAGGTAGGCGACCCCCGGCCAGTAGGCGTAGCGTTCCTCGCCTTCGTACCGGCCCATCCAGGCGTCGCGGAGGCCCTGGAACGGGCTGTCGGCCATTTCCGAGGCCACGTTCACCGAGTTCTGCAGGTGGGTGATCTCGTCGTTGCCCGTGGGAAACCAGTCCTGCAGCAGCCAGGCGGTGCTGAGGCCCAGGACCGCCAGCAGCGCCAGCACAGCGAGGAGTCGGAAGAAGCGGGCGTAGGCCATGCGCGGGGAACCTCGGACTGTCGGCGTTCTATCGCGCTGAGAGCTGGTGTGCGGCTATCCCGGCGTCCGGATCTCGCCGGCGTTCGGTGCGGGCTCGCTGCGCTCGAGCAGTACTGCGCCGCCTTCCTCCAGTCGGCGCTCGAAGCCGGCGGCCTCGAGCTGGGGGACCCACTCGTGGAAGTCGGGCAGGGCGGCCCACTCCACGGCGGTAGCCAGCCAGGCGCCATCGGCGGGATCGTGCCAGTCGTCGGTGGCGTAGATCACGGGCCGATCCGCCAGCATTGACACGTAGCGGGCGTCGGTGAGTACCGGGACTTCGGGGGGCACAGCGCGGATGACGGTCCAGGGTGTGCCATCGCGCTTTCCAGGGGCCGTGGCACCGATCAGGGTGCGGTGGGCCATCAGGGCGCGTCCACGCATCTCGCTGGGGAGCAGCCACAGGTTGCCCAGCATCACCAGCAGCAGTGCGGCACGGCAGGGCCAGGGCCAGCGCTCGAGCCTGGCTGCGGCGCCCACCAGCACCAGGCCCATGCCGGCCAGGGCCACGGCCCACAGGTGGAAGGCGTCGCCCGCCACGTAGCCGCTGGTAGCGGTGGCCCCGAGCCAGTTGCCCAGCACCACCAGGGCGGCCAGGGGGGCCACGGGAAGGGCCACCAGGCCGGCTGCCCCCAGCTCCGCGAACTGCTGGGCGTAGGTCCAGGCCCAGCCCCCGCCCTCGGCGGAGCCGAAAGCCTGGGTCAGCCCGCCCCACAGATCGCCGCCGCCGAAGAAGTCGGACACCCGGCCCAGCCCCAGGCGCAGGAAGAGCAGCCATGCCACCTCGGCCGCCAGCAGCACCCCACCCGCGTACCAGCGTTGGCGCGACTTGCCGGGCCAGACCATGGCTGGCAGCGACGCGAGCATCAGCACGGCCACCTCCTCGCGGCAGGCGGCCGCGGCGAGCGCCAGCAGCAGCCCGGGGATCAGCTTGCCCTCGCGGAGCATGGCCCAGGCTCCCAGGGCGAAGGGGATGGCCATGGTCAGGCTGCGGAAGTCTTCGGTGGCCACGAACATCAACCCCGGCAGGGTCAGCCAGGCCAAGGTGCACAGCACCGCCGCTATCGGGTCCTTCAGGCTCCGCAGCCCCAGTCGTCCCACCGCGAGGCCTCCCAGACCCACCAGCCACACCTGCAGCAGCAGCATCGTCTCGGCGCGGGGGAACAGCCGCACGAACGGCACGGCCAGGGCCAGCCCGGGCTCCACGTGGCGACCCATCACCAGCCCGTGGCCCTGCTCGGTGCCCAGCAGGGTGCGCTGGGGCTGCTCCACGAAGGCCGCCTGCCACACCCGGTGGAAGAAGTAGCCCTTGTCCAGGCCCAGCTCCCGCTCGAAGCCCCAGTGGCGCTCCAGGGCCAGGGCCGAGGCAGTGGCGATGAACAGCAGCACCGCGGCGATGACGGTGACCCGGGCCCAGGTGGGTGGG
>CAZHIK010000018.1:0-26420 GCA_964532635.1 uncultured Enterobacterales bacterium | reverse complement strand
AGGCTGGGGCAGGGACGGCGGTGGGGCCGGGGGCGCCTGGGGCCGCGGAGGCGCGGCGAGGGCGGGTGCCGCCGGGTGGGCGTGCTGTCGAGCGAAGAGAGAGGGGCGGCGATCCGGCTCTGGGCGTCGCGGGATGGGTGCCAGCTGGATGCCCTGGTCGGCGAGGTAGGCGGCCAGAGCCTGCTCGGAGGCGCTGTGGCGGAAGCGCAAGGCGGAGACGGCCTGACGCACCGCGCGGCCGGGGGCCAGGCGGTAGCTGCCACCCCAGCGCAGCAAGCCTCGGAGCATGAGCACCAAGCGCTCGTCGCCGTGGCTGATTCGGGGCAGGGCGCGGGCCACCACGTGGGGAATGCCAGGCGAGAGCAGTCGCGCGGTGTCACGCTCGGGCTCGGGGAGGGGCCAGGGGCCTCCCAGGCAGGTCCACAGGATCGATCCGATGCACTGGCAGTCTCGGGCCTGGATGCCATCGGCGAGGTTGTCTGTGGGCTCCAGGATCAGGTCGGGATCGGGCCCCACCAGCAGGGTGCCCTCCCGGGTCCAGCCCACGGTCCGGGGCGAGAAGCCGCCGTGTCCTGCGCCTTCGTCGTGCAGCACGGCGAAGATCTCCGCCAGTTGGTGGGTGAGGGCGAGGGCGGAGGCCACAGGCATCGGCGTGGCGAGGTCAGCGCAGCTGAGCACCAAGCCGCCTTCGACGAAGCAGGCCGTGTTGCCCGCTTCGGGCAGGGCGGCCACCCGAGCGAAGGGAGGGAAGGTGGGCAGGGCCCCCAGGCGTGCTCGCAAGTCCGAGCGTCCGGACCACTGCTCTCCCGGTCCCAGATCGGGCGACGAGACAGCCTTTCTCTCGAGTGTGGGAGGCGCGGTCAAGGGCGGCCTGGGGTGGAGGATGCGACGCTGCCACGTAGCGGGCTGTCAAGGTGGGGACCACCCGTGGCGGACCATGCTCTCCGCGCCTTGATGGGCTGCGGCGTGGCCGTTACCAAGGGGGCTTCGCCTGAGGGGTGCCGGCAGGCACCCCCCTCGACCCACGGGAAGTACCCCATGAATCGCGTGGAAGCCGCCATCGCCGAAGGGCGCTGTGTCATTGCTCTGGGCAGTCAGCTGTTGAGAGATTCCGATGTGCTGAAGGAGGTCCGGCATCGTGCAGGGATCCCCATCGTCGTGCTCGGCGGTGAGCCCGTCGACCCGGCGGTGCCCGTGTCGGCCGACACCCTCTCGCCTTGTCTCGACAGGCCCGGTGGTGTGCTGGTGCTGGTGGAGCCCGACGCCGCGCGTGACGGCAAGGGCCTGGCCGTGGTGTCCTCGGCGGTCCAGAAGGGCAAGAACAAGCCGCGCATGGTCGTGGCCGCCCGGGCCTTCAATCCCTTCCTGATGCCCATGGCGCTTCGGCTGCTCAAGATGGAGCAGGAGCGCAAGCGCGCCCGCGACTTCCTGGGCTCGCTGCCCGTGCCCTCCGCTGCGGCTCCGGCGGCTCCCGCCCCCAAGGCGAGGCCCGCCGCTGCGGCCACCTCCATGGCAGCCGCCTTCGCGCCTCAGGCGACCAGGTCCGGGGCCGCTCCCGGCGCCAAGTCCAAGCCCAAGTCGGGTGTGCGGGCCCCCAGGGTCGGCTTCAGTGGTCGCGAACAGGAGCTCGAGAGCCTCTCTTCCATGCTCGGTGAGGGTGGCCCCATCGTGGTGTCCGGCCCCAAGGGTGTCGGGCGCCGGTGGCTGGTGGAGCGCTGCCTGTCCGAGTCTCCCTTGCGTCGCTTGCCCGACGTGGTGCTGAGCTTCAGCTCGGCGGCCGACCACCTCTACGCCCGGCTGGCCCAGGCCACCGAAGATGCTGGAGACAAGCGCCTGGCCAAGGCCATGCGCTCTGCCGCCAACCGACCGGCCCCCCTGCAGCTTGCCCAGCTGGCCGTGAGCTGCCTGCAGGCCGACGGGCTGTCGGATGCCGTGATGGTGATCCACGTAGACGATCGCCTGATGCGCGATGATGGCTCCATGCACCGCCGCGGACGGCTCGAGCTGCTCCTCGAGGCCCTGCTCGCCAACCGGTACGCCCCTCGCCTGATCTTCACCATGGAGCGAAAGCCTGCCTTCTACCGCGAGGGTGGGGGCGAGGCGCTCCGGATCCTGCCGCTGGGCGGCCTGGCTGGCAAGGAGCTGTACGAGATCTTCGACGCCTACCGCTTCTCCGAGGCCCCTCGCGACAAGATGGGGGAGATCCATCGGCTCACCCACGGCCACCCCATGGCCGTGCGAACGGTGGCGGTCATGGCCATGGCCGCCGATGATCCCCAGGCCGCGCTCAGCGACCGGAAGCTGCTCAAGCTCGAGACTGTGGAACAGATCGAGCCCCTGGCGCGCAAGCTCCGTCGCCGCGTCGAGCGTCTGCCCGATCCGCTGCGCAAGGTCCTGGCGACCATCGCGCACCTCGAGCATCCGGCCCCGGCCGACATCCTGCAGCGCGTAGGCGTCTCCCGTGCCGATCGCATCACCCTGCTGGCCAAGGGGTTGCTCGAGAGCACCCCGGTCATGGGCAGCGAGCGCTTGTACTACGTGCATCCGCTGGTGGCGCTGCAGCTCACCCGGCGCGAGGTCACGGACTACCCCACGTTCGAGACCCTGGGCCACGCCTACCTCGAGCTCCACAAGCGCGCCCGGGGCAGCGAGAAGCTGCAGCTGGGCCTCGAGGGCAACCGCTGCCTGCTCATGGCCCGTCGAGGCCGCTCGGCCGTGCGCCTGCCCTTCCCCGATCAGGACGCCGAGGTAGAGTCGGTGCGCGGCCTGCTCCGCGCCCGCCAGCCCCGGCTCGACCTGGCCGAGCAGCGGCTCAACTACCTCACCAAGGCCGATCCGGGGAACACCGAGGCCCTGTTGCTCAGGGCCGAGACCCTCATCGCGACCAAGTCCGCCCCCGAGCAGATCCAGGAAGCCTTCGACAGGCCCGCGTCGGCAGCCCCCACCCCCGAGGTCTTCCACCTCGAGGCCAACTGGCATCAGTCCCGCAAGAATCCCGCGGCGGCGATCGACGCCCTGATGCGCGGGGCCGAGCTGTTCGCCGACAACGGCCGACTGCGCCGTCGCCTGGCGGGCCTGCTCCTCGAAGCCAAGCGCACCGACGAGGCCGTCGAGGTCTTGAAGCAGACCCTCGCGCTCGAGCCCATGATGCCCGACACCTACGGGTTGCTCGGTCAGGTCATGATGGACGCCGGCCCCGCCAGCTGGCAGCAGGCCACCGAGTACCTCGAGGAAGCCCTGCGGCTCACCCCGGATGACGCCCTGCACCTGGCGCGCATGGGGCGCCTGATGCGGCTGCGCGGGATGCTCGAGCGCGAGCAGCGTGAAGAGCTGTGGGCCCGGGCCACCGAGTACTTCGAGCAGGCCATCGGAGACCAGCGCCGCAACCACCGCGCCATGGTGGAGCTGGCCACTCTGCTGCTCGACCGTCAGGGCCAGGCCGATCTCGAGCGCGTGGCCTGGCTTCTGGACAAGGCGTCCAAGCCGCGGGCCAAGGGCAAGCCTCGCCGGCCGGACAAGGTCCTCGAGGCTCGCCTGGCAGCGCGGCGCGGCCGCGTGGACGAAGCCGAAGCCGTGCTCGAGCGGCTCGTGCAGCGCGATCCGAAGAACCACCGGGCTCGCGCGGCCTTGGCCGAGGTGCTCTACGCCAAGAGTCGCATCTTCCGTTCCCACTCGGAGTACCAGCGGGCCCAGCAGGACGCGCCCGAGGGCGCGCCGGAGCGCCACGCCTACGAGTCCGCCATGCAGCAGCTGCAGGCACTGATCGAGTCGGGTCAGGCCATCGAGCTCGAGCGCCAGGCCGATCTGGCCGTGGCCGAGAAGCAAGGCGCCGCCCCTGCGCCAGCGCCTGCCCCCAGCGTCCCGGTGCCCGAGCGTCGCCGCACCCGGCGACGCGGCGGCCGCGTTCGCCTGGTGGACGCCAGTGTCGAGATCGTCCAGGTCGGCACCGACGAAGCTCCGGTCCCGGCCGGGAGCGACGACGGCGAGCCGGCAGGAGAAGCCGCCGTCGAGCCGGCAGGAGAAGCCGTCACCGAGGAGTGAGCATGGCCTACCGCAAGGATCGCAACGTCACCAAGGAGCTGCCCAACTACCGGCGCATCCTGGCCCACATCACCCCCGATCGCGATCACGCGGCCATCTACTTCGAGCAGAACCTCGACCTGTCGCGCACCCTGCCTTGGCTCGAGGCCGAGCGGGAGCGCACGGGCAAGAAGATCTCCTTCCTGCACCTGTTCCTGGCGGCCACCGGCCGGATCCTCAACAAGCGCCCCCAGCTCAACCGCTACTGCAAGGGCTGGCGCATCTACCAGCGCGACGGCGTGACCATCACCATCTCGGTCAAGAAGTCCCTCGAGGACGGCGCCAAGATCGTGATGCTCAAGGTGCCCATCACCATCGATGACACCCCCGAGAGCATCCACGACAAGGTCGTGGCCATGGTGGGCAAGGGTCGCAGCGGCGACACCCACGACGAGAAGGAGACCGCCTTCTTCTTGAAGGTGCCCAACCTCATCTTGAGCCGGCTGGTCAAGCTGGTGATGTGGCTGGACCGCTTCCACTTGCTGCCTGGCTTCTTCGTCGATCCCGATCCGATGTTCACGTCCATGGTCTGCGCCAACCTCGGCTCCATCGGCCTCGAGCCTGGCTACCACCACCTGTACGAGTACGGAAACAGCCCCTTCTTCGCCACCATCGGCGCCATCGCGGACGGCCCGGTTGCTGTCGATGGCCAGCTCGTGGTGCGGCCCAAGGTGCGCATCCTCTACACCTTCGACGAGCGCATCGACGACGCCCTGGCCTGTGCGCTGTCCCTGGCTGGGCAGCGGGAGATGATCGAAAATCCCGCGAGCTTCGTGGAAGGGCTCATCGACTACGGCGGGAAGCCGCCGCCGGTGGGGAAGGCCTGAGAGGATCGTTGATTCTTCGGTCCGCCTGAGGGAGAGTCTGGGTCCCACGCCCCATTCCCTGGAGTCGGCATTCCGGATCTCGACGCGTTGAAGGAGGAGCTGATAGAGGAGCAGCGCCGCCTCCGCCCACTGCAGCTCACGGTCGGCATCTACGGCATCGCCTTCGGGCTGTACTGCTGCTTCGGGTTCCTGTTCTTCGGGGTACCGCCCATCGTCGTCATCATCGGCGTGCCCATCCTGCTGATCCTGAACTTCGTGTTCATGGCCAAGAGCAAGCGGATGCGGCAGCTGGCCAAGGATGTGCGGGAGTTGGAGAAGGCCTGAGTCTCCTCTCCTCGGGGTGGAGGGCGAGACCTCCCCTCCCCAACGGGTCCCACGCCGTGCTATGCTCCGCGCTTTCCCCGCCACGGAGCTTCCATGAGCATCCTCTCCGAGCGTCGCACCGAGACGCGCTTCACCGACTACAAGGAGGCCTGGGGTATCGACCAGGCCATGGCCGAGGCCCACCGCTGCCTGTACTGCTTCGATGCTCCCTGCATCGGCGAGTGCCCCTCGTCCGTCAACGTCCCCGAGTTCATCCGCCGCATCTCCACGGGCAACTTCCAGAGCGCGGCTGAGTTGGTCCTGGCGGAGAATCCCTTGGGCATGAGCTGCGCCCGCGTCTGCCCGGTCGAGGTGCTCTGCTCCGGCTCCTGTGTGCTGCCCGAGATGGGGCTGCCCCCCATCGAGATCGGTCGCCTGCAGCGCTTCGTCACCGACATGGCCCTGGACGGTGGCTGGGTCTTCGGCGAGCGCGCCCCCGCCACTGGCAAGCGCGTCGCCCTCATCGGCGCCGGCCCCGCGTCCCTGGCCAGCGCCTGGTACCTGGGCCGCGCGGGTCACGAGTGCGTGATCTTCGAGAAGGACCGCCTGCTGGGCGGGCTCAACACCACCGCCATCGCGCCCTACAAGATGAAGGCCGATCGCTCCATCCAGGAAGCTCAGTACCTGGTGGACGGCTCCGGCGCCGAGGTGCGCTTCGACGTCGAGATTGGTGTCGATGTGGCCTGGGACGAGCTCGAGCGCGACTTCGACGCTGTGTTCGTCGGCGTGGGCCTGGGGCCCGACCGCCTGATGCAGCGCCTGCCCGGCTCCGATCTGGTGGGCATCGAGGGTGCGGTGGAGTTCATCGGCCAGCTCAAGACCCGCGAGATCGACCTGCGCGGGCTCGAGCGCACCGTGGTCATCGGCGGCGGCAACACCGCCGTGGACCTCACCCGCGAGCTGCTCGAGCTGGGCGTCCCGGTGGTCTCACTGATCTACCGTCGCGCTCAGGCCGACATGAAGGGCTACCAGCACGAGTGGGAGGCGGCCGTCAAGGGCGGCGCCAAGCCCCACTGGCGCACCACCCCCGTGGGCTTCGTGGGTCGTGGTCGTGTCGAGGGCGTGCAGGTCGTGCGTCTCTCCGAGGATCTCGTCCCCATCGACGGCTCCGACTTCGTCGTGCCCGCCGAGCGGGTCTTCGTGGCCATCGGTCAGTCCCGGCTCGGCGATCTGCTCGAGAAGGTCCCAGGCATCCAGGCCCCCGGCGGCCTGGTCGAGGTAGACGAGGACGGCTTCACTGGGCGCCCCGGCTGGTACGCCGGCGGCGACTGTGTCAACGGTGGCAAGGAGGTGGTCAATGCGGCCGCCGAGGGCAAGGCTGCAGCCCGCGCCATCCACCAGCACCTCATCAACGGCTAGCGGAGGAACAGATCATGCCCGACATCAGCTGCAACTGCGCTGGCATCACCGCCCCCAACCCCTTCTGGCTGGCCTCGGCCCCGCCCTCCAACACCGGCGATCAGGTCATGCGCGCCTTCGACCTCGGCTGGGGTGGCGCGGTCTGGAAGACCCTGGGCGACCCCGTCCAGAACGTCTCCAGCCGCTTTGGCGCCATCAACCACAACGGCACCCGGGCCATCGGCTTCAACAACATCGAGCTGATCACCGACCGCCCCTTCGAGACCAACCTGCGGGAGATCCGCGAGGTCAAGAAGCGCTACCCCAAGCACGCGGTGGTGGCCTCCCTGATGTTCGGCCCCCGCGAGGAGTGGATCGACGCCGTGAAGCGCTGCGAAGATGCCGGCGCCGACGGTCTCGAGCTGAACTTCGGCTGCCCCCACGGCATGTGCGAGCGCGGCATGGGCTCGGCCGTTGGCCAGGAGCCCAAGATCAACGAGGAGATCACCTCCTGGGTCGCCGACGTGGCCAACATCCCGGTGCTCATCAAGCTCACTCCCAATGTGGGCGACATCGTTCCTCACGGGCTCGCGTCTCAGCGCGGCGGCGCCGATGGTGTGGCCCTGATCAACACCGTGAAGTCCATCATCGGCGTCGACCTCGACCGCTTCGTGCCCTTGCCCCGCGTCGGCGGCAAGGGCTCCAACGGCGGCTACTGCGGCGCGGCGGTGCGCCCCATCGCCCTGCACATGGTGGCTCAGCTGGCTCGCTCCAAGGAGTTCAACCTCCCGATCTCTGGCATCGGTGGCATCTCGGACTGGCGCCACGTGGTCGAGTTCCTGCTGCTGGGCTCCACCAGCATCCAGGTGGCCACCGCGGCCATGCTCCAGGGCTTCCGCATCGTCGAAGACATGGAGACGGGCCTGAAGGCCTGGATGCGCTCCCACGGCTTCGAGAAGCTCGACGACTTCGTCGGCCTGGCCGTGCCCAACTACAGCGAGTGGGGCGATCTGGACATCAACTACGAGGTCGTGGCCGACATCGATCGCGACAAGTGCATCGGCTGCCAGGTCTGCTACGTGGCCTGCCGCGACGGCGGACACGACTGCATCAGCATGAAGGAAGACAGCCGCATCCCGGAGGTCGACGAGAAGGAGTGCGTGGGTTGCAACCTGTGCTCCCACGTCTGCCCGGTGATCGACTGCATCACCATGAAGGAAGTCGACAACGGCTTCGCCCCGGCCACCTGGAACGAGCACCTGACCACAGGCGCCAAGATCGTTCCGCGGAAGGCCGTGCACACCTAGGGTGCGGCTGTGTCGGTGACACAGGATCCCATCGGCCTCGAGGGCGCCCGCTACAGCGAGCGCTGGCTCGAGGTCGAGCCTGGGGTGGAGTTGCTGCTGCGCAGCTGGGAGCCCGACGCGCCCGAGCTGGACTGGCCAGTGGTCTTCGTGCCGGGCTGGATCTCCCTGCCTCACGGCTGGGCGCACATGCTCCAGGGGCTCGCGCGGCGGCAGACCGTGTTCTACGTCGAGACTCGGGAGAAGGCCACGGCACGCTACGGTCGGCCCTTCACTCCGGCAGACCAGACCATCGAGCGCAATGCGCTCGACTTGATCGAGGTCTCCAAGCAGCTTCCGGGTGATCCGTCGGCGAGGGTCTGGATGGCGGCCTCCCTGGGTGCGACCATCCTGATCCCGGCGCTCGCCAGCGGTGAGCTGCCGGCCAGGGCGGCGTTCTGTATCAGCCCTCAGGCCCACTTCCACTACCCCTGGTGGGTGGGCCCCATCACCTACACTCCGGACTGGCTCTACCCTCCTGCGCGGGACTTCATCCTGTGGTACCTGCGCAGCTTCAAGGTCGACACCGAGCGCGAGCCCGAGCAGATGGCTCGCTATGAACGCACGATGAACGCTGCAGAGCCCAGGCGGCTCAAGTTCAGTGCGCGCTCGTTCGGTGGCTACGCGGTGTGGCCCGTGCTGCCCGATGTGTCGATTCCCGTCGGGATCGCTCACGCCAGCTCCGACACCCTGCATGCATCGGATGACGTGAAGCGCGTCGTTGCCGGGCTCCCCAGGGGCGTGGACGTCCCCTGTGAGAGCAACCTCTACATGCACCGGGCGGATGTGATCCCGGATCTGGATCGTTTCCTCGCCGGCATTGAGTGAGTCATGAGCATGTTTCAGGGCAAGCGGGCCTTCATCACCGGCGGCTCCAGCGGCATCGGCTTCGCGCTCGCGCGTCAGCTGGTCGAGCAGGGGGCCGGCGTGGCCATCGCTGCGCGGCGCCCGGAACCGTTGGAGTCGGCCCGTGCCGAGCTGGCGGAGCTTGCGGGAGAAGGGCAGAGCGTGGAGAGTTTCGTGCTCGATGTGTCGGATAGCGCGGCGGTGTCGGCCGTGGCGTCCGATGTCATCCAGGCCCTGGGGGGCGTCGATCTTGTCGTGAACAACGCGGGTGTCGCGCATCCCGGCTATGCCACGGAGCTGTCCGAGGACGTGTATCGGAGCATGATCGAGGTGAACTACCTGGGCACCGTCTGGGTCACCCGCGCCTTCCTGCCCACCCTGGTGGAGCAGGGGTCCGGCCGCATCGTCAACGTCTCCTCCATCGCCGGCGTCGTCGGCGCGTTCGGCTACTCTGCGTATGGTGGGAGCAAGTTCGCTGTGTCTGGCTACAGCGAGTGTCTGCGACAGGAATTGAAGCCTCTCGGTGTCGGTGTGTCACTGCTCTGTCCCCCGGACACCGACACACCTCAGCTGGCCTACGAAAACCAGTTCAAGCCCGCCGAGACCAAGGCGCTGTCGGGCAACGTGAAGCCCATGAGCGCCGAGGCTGTGGCCGATGCCATGCTGAAGGGTGTAGCGGCCGGCCGCTACCTCATCGTGCCGGGCTTGGACGGCTGGTTCACTGTCTTCATGGCGCAGCGCTTCCCTGGCCTGGTGCGGTGGGTCATGGATGGGATGATCAGGAAGGCACAGGAGTAGACATCACAGCTGTGATGTCTCATCCAGGAAGCTCCCCATGTCCGCCGCGATGGCCTCGAGATCGGCCCTGCTGTGGGCGTTGGTGGACACCACCTGCAGGGTCAAGGTGCCGCGAAAGCCCGTGATGGTAAAGATCGGCACGGCGTTGCCGTGAACGAAGGGGCCGATGATACATGCGTACGTGACATCGTCACCGAATGGGGCCACCACGGCATCCAGGGAGCCGATGTTGGTGAGGGCCATGGAGCGGTTGAAGCGCCTGAGGATCTCGCGGATGATCATCGCGCCCACCCGCCGCATCAAGCCGTGTGGCAGCCAGCCCACCGTGAAGGCGGGGAGCAGGGCGTAGGCGAGGCCGGTGAGGCGACGCTTTTGCTCGCCGATCACACGAACCACGGCCTCGAGCGCTGCCTCGGCCGAGCGGGTCGAGGCACGCGAGAGCACCACCATGGAGACCCCGGCGAGGTTGGTGGCCTGGGCCCTGGTCCAGCGCAGGTAGCGACGTAGGTCCACGGTGTAGGCCACCATCACGGAGCCGCCTTCGCCTCGGGAGGCAGCCATGCGCGCCAAGGTGGCCACGAGGCCGTCGTTGATGGTGGCGCCCCGTGACTTGCAGGCTGCCACGAAGCGGGCCGTGCGCTCGCGATCGAGGCGCAGGGGGACCCACAGCGGATCGGGCTCACCGGTACCGCCGGGAGTGCCGTGATCCAGCGCGCCGACCTTCAGCAAGGAGATGGGGGTCACGCTCTCGAGGACCATCTCGTGGAGCAGCACCGGGAGGTCGGCGAGCCGCAGGCTCCGGATCACGTTGCGAAGCGCGCGGTCATCGGTGGGCGGTGGGTCTGGCTCCTCCCCGCAGAGCAGGGAGACCAGCACGGCCCCCGCGGCCTTGAGCCCGCCACCGTCCACGGTCATGTGGTGGAGGGTGAGCACCAGGCGGCCGCCGTCGCCGCCACTACGCGCGAAGAAGGCCACGCGGACGGTGGGCTCCTCCAGGTAGCGAAATGGTCGAGCGGCCCACTCGAGCGTCGAAGACTCGACATCATCCACATGTGCCACGTGGCACATCGAGGCGAGGTCTCCCTCCCAGGGGATCCAGCGGTCGCGCCACCAGTGGGGCTGGTAGCGGCAGCCCATCACGGGGAAGGCCTCGACCAGCCCCTCGAGGGCGGTGACAAGCTCCTCCTGGGAGATGCTGCGCTCGAGGTCCATCACCAGGTGCAGGTGGACGTGGGGGTGCTCGTGCTCGAGGGAGTCGACCACGACCTCGACCATCTCGGCGGGGAGTGTGGTGGGCTTGTTTGGCATGGGGGCCTCGGGGACTGCGCGGCCATCATAGATCAGCCCACAGCTTCGAGGGAATGAGCGACCGCCGGCACGTGTCGGGCCAAGGACGCCGCCTTCGAGCACGGATTCCTGGCAGGAGTGAACCGGAGCTGTAAGGGGAATGTCCTTGGTTTCGTTGACTCCCCGTTCAACCCCGCGGAGACCCTTTGCTCCTCCTTTGGCTGCAGCTGCTTGCCTTGACCGCACCGAGCTTCGCCGATCGCCCATTGGCGGTGGTGCCCGTAGACTCGGTGTTCCACCGACCGGAGGACGTCCCAGAGCCTCCGCCGGTGAAGGTGATGGTCGACAGCGCGCTGGTGCGCATCACCCCCGCGGAGGAAGCCACGGTGGAGCTGGAGCTGCGCCTGCGGGCCCTCGAGCCAGGCTGGGTGGACCTGGCGGTCACCGGCGGCGCCTTGGCTGTGTCCTCCGCCCGGCTGGACGGCCGGCCGGTGGCCCTGGCCGATCGCCAGGGCGGTGCGCGCTGGCTCACCGCCGAGCTGGACGGTGAGCACCGCCTGGTGGTGAAGGGCACGGTGGCCACACCCGCCCACGCACTGGATCTGCCCCTGCCCCTGGCCTCCCGCGCGCGGGTGGAGCTGACCGAGCCGGGTTGGGATCTCGAGGTCGTGGACGGCATCCCGGCGGCCGACGGCGCGGCGCTGCTGGCTTCGAAGGAGCGTCTGTCGGCACGCTGGAAGCCCCATGCTGCACCCGCACCCAAGCCGCGGGTGATCACGGTCCAGAGCGCCACTGCGGTGAGCTTCGACGAGAGCGGCCTCGAGGGTCGCGCCACCCTGCGCTATCGGGTTGCTCACGGCACCCTGGAGCAGGTGAGCTTCGACATTGCGGGAGCCCCTGACAGCGTCGAGGTCACCGGCGCAGCCGTGCGAGACACGAAGCAGCGCGGCTCCAGGGTGACTGTGCAGCTCGCCCGTCCCATGGAGGCCGGCTTCGAGCTGGATGTGAGCTTCCGGGCGCCACCGCCCAGCGACGATGAAGCGCACCCCGCCCCCATCATCACCCCGGACGGTGTGTTCGAGCACAGCGGCTGGCTCACGGTGGCCCGCGCCGACACCGCCATGCTGGTGCCAGAGCCCCGCGACGGGCTCGAGGCGGTACCCGGCAGCAGCCTGCCGGGCTGGGCCACGGGCCTGGTGCCAGGCGATCCTGTGGTCAGCTACGCCCTGAGCGGTCGCCGCCAGGCCCTGGACTACCGCCTGTTGAGCTACGATCCGGTGGCCGCGCCTCCGACAGTTGTTGACGAAGCGCGCTTTCAGCTCGCCACCACCGAGCACGGCCGCGCTCTGATGAAGGCCCGCTACACGGTGCGAAACGACCGCAACCAGTACCTGCGGCTCGAGCCGCCTTCGGGCTTCGAGGTGCTGGGTGTACGAGTGGCCGGACAGGTGCGCCAGCCCGTGGCCGACGGCGACTCGGTCTTCATCCCCCTCGAGAAGAGCGTGGAGAGCCTGCAGGGGCTCATCAGCTTCCCCGTCGAGGTCTACCTGCTGGGGGACGATGTGGCCTGGGAGCGCAAGGGGGACCGCAGCCTCCAGACCCCAGCGGTGGACGCCCCGGTGGCCTACGCTCGCTGGGAGGTCTGGCTGCCCACCGACGTGGAGTGGCAGGAGATCTCCGGCCTGCCGAAGCACGTCGAGGCCTGGACCTCGAGCGAGCACGCTCTGGAGTACGGGCGCGCTGTGCGGGACCCGTCCATGGACGCGGTGGACGAGCTGGACACCGATGGAGAAGGCCAGCTGCTCCACAACCGCCAGGTCTCCCGCCGAGAGTCCCGTCGTGGCTACCGCGGCAAGGACATCGAGGCTTCGGGTGACTTCGGAGGCCTCTACTCGTACCACTCCGGGGTGCAGGTCGTGGACCAGGACGCCGCCGAGGACGCCAGCCTCGAGCTGTTCAACCAGGCCTACCAGGCCTACAACGCCAACGACTTCGACCAGGCCCAGGCGCTCCTCGAGCAGTCGCTCGAGATGGATGCGAGCAATGCGTCGGCCTCCGCGCTGCTTGGCAACGTGCAGGTGGTCACGGGCCAGGGAGGCGAAGGCAAGGCCGACGAGGCCCAGGCCCGCCGGGTGCGCGAGCTGGCCAGAGCCCGCGCCGTGGACGAAGAGTTGGAGCAAAAGGAAGTCCAGAAGAAGGCCGAGGAGGCCTTGCGGGCTGGCGACCTCGAGATGGCCGAGCGCGAGCTGGCCCGCCTCGAAGAGGTCACCCGCAACCTGTCCCGCCTCGAGCAGAGCGAGAGCGTCGAGCAGCAGATGCTGCTCGAGGAGACCGCCAAGCAGCTGGCGCAGACCCGGGGTGAGCTGGCGGACAAGAAGAAGCGGGGCAAGGCCACAGCCTCGAGCTCCAGCTCCCGGAGCTACGGGGTGGAGGCCTACGCCCCCGAGCCCCAGCCTTCCCCCGAGCCCGAACCGAGCGTCTACCCTGGCGAGGAGCTGATCATCGCGGATGGTGGGCCCACCGCGTATCCTGGCGAGGCGTTCGGCTTCGACGGGGCCGGGGAGGCGGGCGTCCTCGGAGCCCTCGCCAGCCCGTCGATGGCGCCGGCCCAGCCAGTCCTGCCCCCTCCTCCTGCGGCGCCGCCCCCTCCCGCCGCTGCGAGCGCCTGGCCCGACTCGGCCGCCGCGGATGCGCCCCCTGCACCCCCTCCGCAGGCCTCACCCCCGCCCGGCGGTGCGGATGCCTGGTACGGCGAAGAGCCCGAGTCGCTGGAGGAGGACGAGGAAGAGTACTGGGACGAGGACGGCTACTACGACGAGTACATGGACATCGAGCGCGAATACGCCGCGCAGCCCGCGGCCATGGAATACCGCCGTCGACCCGCGGCTGCGGTCGCTGGGGCGGTGGGTGGCGTGGTGGGCGGCGCCGTGCGCGGCGTCGGCCGGGCCTTCGGTGGTCGGAAGGCCGAGACCGAAGTCCACGAGGCGGTGGAACCTCCCTCTGATGTTGACGGCCGCTACGTCGTCTACCGCCAGCAGACCGAGATCGACTTCGACAGCGTCGAGATCGAGGGTGAGCTCACCAAGCCCCAGGGCCAGCTACTGCTGGACCGTCAGGCCGCGGCCCACGCTCCGATGATCGACCTGCGCTCGAACTTCGACGACGAGATCACCGACGGCACCCGCGACGTCGCTGGCGGTGGGCTCGCCGGGCTGGACGACGCCTCGACCCGCTGGGCGAACTCCAGTCCCTCAGAGCCCATCGTGATGGACTTCGGGGTCCAGGCTGGCGGTCAGCCTGATCCCTCGACCATGGAGCTGGCTCCCCGCATCGTCACCCTCGACAGCGCCCTGGCGGACGCGGGGCGGGCGGTCCGGGTCGCGGACGAGCTGACGGTGCAGGCCCACGACCGGGGCGATCTCGACCAGATCAACGCCATCAACCAGCGCTCGGCCCAGCTCCGAGCCCTGCAGGACGTGATGGCCTCCTCGGCGGCCGAGCTGCTCATGGCCGAGCAGAGCGGTGACTACGACCGCGTCGAACACGAAAAGCGCAAGCTGATGGTGGCCCAGCAGAAGGTGCAGCAGATCCAGGGCGAGGCCAAGGCCATCGCTGCTGGGGAGCATGCCGTCGCGGGCACCACCGTGGCCATCGAGATCGACCGCTGGGACACGGACGAGTCGTACCTCTTCGACGAGCCCGACAGGTCGCTCGGTGCCGAGGGCCCCGCTCCGCGCGCGAGTGGCATCGGCGGGCTGATCGGCGCCAAGGGGCAGCAGCAGGGCTCCGGCGGCCTGGGCTCCCGGGGCAGCGGCCTGGGCGGTGGCGGCACGGCCGATGGCCTCGGCGGCCTGGGCACCTCGGGCCGCGGCAGCGGGGCCTCGGGCTACGGGGCCGGCGGCGCCAGCTTCGGCGCCAAGGCCGAGACACGCGACGCGCCCCCGCCGCCTCCCACCGAGGCCAAGCCCGACGCGGCCAAGACCCCCGTGGTCCAGTTCGGCCCGGCCCCCGATCCCGAGCCAGTCCCGGTGGTCGCCACCACGCCCACCGCGGCCCCCAAGCCGACCACGGGCCGCCGAGATCCCCGAATGGCCCCGGCCCAGGGCAACGTGGCTCGCGGCCCTGTCACCACGGCCCGTCGACAGGAGACCGTGACCGCGACGGGCACCACCACCCTCCCCGAAGCTTCCCAGACCGTGAGCGCCGCTCACCTGGTGATCAACCTCCCCAAGACCGGCGAGCGCCTCGCCTTCGAGCAGCTGCTCGTGGCCGAAAACGAACCCATGACGATCGACATCCGCTACCGAACCAGGAGTCGCAAATGACCCGTCGCATCCTCCTCATCCTCTCGCTGCTGCTCACCTGGGCGGTGGCCGCTCCAGCCTTGGCCCAGAGCGACATCCCTGCCGCGCGGGTCACCCTGCCGTGGCAGGACTTCAAGGTCCTGTACGAAAGGGGCCAAGCCCCCGAGGATCCACCCGAGGCCGCACCCCGACACTTCGCCATCAGCAAGGCCGTGTACACCGGCGAGGTCAGCGAGGAGTCCACGGCCTTCGTGCTGGCCCTGCGGGTCGAGGTGCTCAAGGCCGAAGGCTGGATCACCGTGCCTCTGCTGCCCACCACTGTGGCCCTCGAGTCCGCCACCATCGGTGGCCGCGACGCTCCGATCTACCTGCAGAGCGGTTGGTACCACCTGGTCACCGACAAGAAGGGCATCCTGGACCTGAAGCTCGAGTTCGCCGTGAGCACCTGGGAGAGCGGTGGCCAGAACGGCTTCTCCTTCGCGATGGCTCCCTCCGGTGGCACTCAGGTCACCGTGTCGGTGCCCGCGGAGAACACCCTGGACTTCAACGTGGCCAACGCCCAGCAGACCGAGCGCAGCACCCGTGGCGACCGCCAAGTGCTCGAGGCCCTGCTGCCTGCCACTGGCAACCTGGCCGTCACCTGGCAGCGCGCCGCCGACGAGGAGACCCCCGAGGGTGATCCCGAAGCCGTAGCCGAGCAGCCCCGTGTCTACGCTGAGCACCAGGCCCTGGTGGGCGTGGCGGAGGGGCTGATGCAGTGCACCTCGGCGGTGCACTACAGCATCCTGCACGCCGGTGTGGAGTCCTTCACCGTGGACCTGCCCACCGACGTGACCGTGCTGGATGTCAAGGGCAACGGCCTTCGCGACTGGTCTGTCGAGCAGCAGGGTGAGCGCAGCGTGGTGCTCGCCGAACTCAACTACGAGGCCAAGGGCAGCTACAGCCTCTACCTCAACTACGAGAAGCAGCTGCCCGAAGGCTCCGCCAAGGTGGACGTGCCCGACCTGCAGGTGCAGGGCGTGGAGCGGGTCAAGGGCTGGGTCGGCATCGACGCCCGCTCGGCCCTCGAGATCGCGGCCGGCACGGTTCAGAACGCCAACACCGTGGACGTGCGCGAGCTGCCCACCGCCATCCTGGGCCAGACCAACTGGCCGGTGCTGCTGGCCTTCAAGTACCGCAAGCAGGACTTCGCCATCCCGCTGGAGATCCGCCAGCACGAAGACGTGGACATGCTGGTCACCATCGTGGACAGCCTGGCCGCCACGTCGGTGATGACCCGCGACGGCCGCCGCATGACCCAGCTGGTCTACTCCATGCGCAACAACCGGGCCCAGTTCCTGCGCCTCGAGATGCCTGAGAACGTCGAGGTCTGGAGCACCTTCGTGGGCGGCCGCGCGGTCAAGCCTGCCAAGGGCGAGGACGGCCGCCTGCTCATCCCGCTGGCCCGCTCCCAGGCTGCTGGCGGCGCCCTTGCCAGCTTCGCCGTGGAGATTGTCTACGTGGAAGACGGCGTGGAGCCCGACGACAAGGGCACCGGCACCTTCGCTGCCAGCCTGCCTGTGGCAGGCGTGCCCAGCACCCAGGTCGCCTGGACCATCTACATGCCCTACGAGGCCAAGATCAACGACAAGAGCCTCGAGACCACGCTTCGCAAGGTGGACTACTTCACCTCCATCAGCACTGCCGGCTACGCCATGGACGCCATGCAGGTCAACGCCGAGGTGCAGATGCAGGCGGCCCAGACCTTCAGCGGCGAGGCCGCCGCGGCGGGCGTGCAGCCGGTCAAGGTGAGCCTGCCCATCGACGGCTACCCCACCTACTACGAGAAGCTGCTGGTGCTCGATGAGCCCCTGGAGCTTTCCTTCGACTACAAGGGGCTGAAGAAGTAGCCCCTCGACTCCTTCGGTAGCGGAGCGGCCGGCCCTTCGGGGCCGGCCGTTTCTCGTTGGCCCCATGGGCTCGGGGACAGGGCCAGCGGGATGGAGAGCTTCGGTGCTGTGGGCTGCGCCTGCGACGTCGCTGAATCCACCTCCACGATCTGCAGTTCCTGGGTGAACACCAGGTCGCAAGGCGGGCGGCTCCAGGTTGGACAGATCTCGTTGTCTGGAGCGTCGTCCCAGTCGTCGCTCGGTGAGCTGCAGGCTTGCCCCTGGACCCACAGATCGGGATCGTTGCCGGACCAGCTGTTGCCCTCCAGCGCAGCCTGGGCGTCATGGAGGAACAGCCCGCTGCCCTCGTTGCCGGTGATGGTGTTTTCGGACAGCTGCAGCCCCTCGGTGCCGTCCCAGCTCGCGGTACCGCTGGCGAACACGCCATCCCCGCAGCGATGGGTAGGGCCGAAGGGGAGCGCGGCGCTGCCGGAGATCTGGTTGCCGGAGAGCACGAAGCCGCCGTCCCCGGCCAACCACACGCCCGCCACCTGGTTGTCGGCGATGGTGCTGTCCTGGACCACCAGGGACGGCGACTCCAAGCCCGTCTGCCTCGACGCGAAGACGCCCACTCCACCACCCAGGTCGGCGCTCTCCAGGGTGTCCGAGATCCGGGAGCCTTCGATCCGTAGCGACCCGTCCTCGACGACCACAGCCCCCGCGAACCGATTGCCACGCAGCGTGCAGCCGCTGCATGAGAGCGTACCGTCGCTCTCGGCGAGCAAGGCGGGACCTTCGTTGAGCTCGCCGAGGAGTCCCGAGGCGGAGACCGTGGCTCCCTGCACCGCCGAGAGTCCCACAGCCGCCAGGCCCAGCTCGCCGTGGCTGGCAGTGATGCCCGAGATGGTCGAGTCGCGGACGATGGCTTCCGTGCCCGACTCGTAGGCTGTGATCCCCGACTGGGTACAGTTGGTGATCTCGCAGCCCTCGACCACCGCGACAGCGCCGCTCGACACCTGGATGCCGTTCCCGAGATCCCCGCTCGGGATGGGGTGAGTGTCGCGGACCACGGTGTTCGTGAGCGTGGCTAGGGTTCCTTCTCCGTCCACCATGATGCCCAACGAGGTGCTCCCGGCGATCTCGCAGCCTGTCATGATCAGCATGGAGCCGCTCTGGGCCTCGGCGGCGATCCCGTGGTCCTGGTGTCCGGATGGGTTCGTGTCCCGGACGATGGTGTCCTCGAGGAACACGGCGGCGCCTGGCTCGACGACCATGACGCCCACGCGGGTGTGCCCGCTCAGCTCACAGCCTTGGGCGGTCAACATTGCGCCATGGGACACCTGGAGGCCGTACCCGAATTCTCCCTGTCCATCGGGCACGGTGTCCCGCACCACGGTGTCCACAAGCGAAGCGAGCGTGTCTTGCCCCCAGGTCATGATCGCCACCCCCGTGCTCCCGGAGATCTCACAACCTACGGCGGTGATCGACGCGGCGTCTTGGCTCAGGATTCCGCTCCCGACCGCTCCATCGGCCGTGGGCACCGTGTCTCGGATCGTCGTGTCCACCAGCGTCACCAAGGTGTTCGCAAAGGCGGCCCGGAGCCCTACCTCGGTGTTCTCGGCGATCTCACAGCCAACGGCCTCGAGTGCGGCGCCGCTGTTGATCTCGAGGCCGGCCCCGTGCTCCCCATGCTCGTCGGCCCGCGTGCTCGTGACCGAGCTGTCCACCAGCGAGACCGTGGTGCCAGGATCATAGGCCTTGATCCCCCACGACCTGTTCCCGTGGATCTCGCAGCCCTCGGCCCTGACATCGGCCCCCCACAGAGCCCCGATCCCACTGCCGCCGTCCCCCCCCCAGTGAGGCAAGGTGTCCAGG
Organism: uncultured Enterobacterales bacterium; assembly: GCA_964532635.1. Taxonomy (GTDB): domain Bacteria; phylum Myxococcota_A; class UBA796; order UBA796; family JAFGLY01; genus CALDOK01. The sequence continues at coordinate 7,491 of CAZHIK010000018.1, read as the reverse complement.
ATTGCGACGTCCAGCAGCGAGACCCGGGTGCCCGCCTCCTTGGCCAGGACCCCCGTCGATCGGTTCCCCACCACCTCGCAGCTCTCGGCTCTCAGCTCGGCGCCGCCCCAGACCAACACGCCGAAGCCCTGGCCCTCCTGCTCATCGAACCGGGTGTCCGCGACCCGGGTGTCCGCCAACGAGATGCGGCTACCCGACTCTCCCACCCTGACCCCCACCGCTGTGTTCCCGACGACCTCGCAGCCCACGGCTTCGAGCGAGGCACCGCTCCAGACCTTGAGGCCGTGCCCCCGGGCGCCGCTGCCCTCGGGGGAGGTGTCCCGCACCACGGTGTCTGTCAGCGTCACCTCGCTGCCCGGATCAAGAACCGCGATCCCCAGGGTCGTGTTCCCGCTGATCTCGCAGCCTTCGGCCGCCAACGCAGCACCGTCCGCGACGTGGACGCCGTAGCCCCACGAACCATCCACGGGCAGCGTCCCCCGGACGACGGTGTCGAGTAGCTCGATCCGAGTGCCGGAATCCCAGGCCGTCACACCCAACAGGGTGTTCTGGGCGATCTCACACCCCTCCACCTGCAGTGTCGTGGGTGCCAGCGTGTCCTCTCGGTAGGCTGCGATCCCGTAGTGCTCGCTCCCTCTTACGCTGGAACCCACCAGCCGTAGGTCCCCCGAGCGCACCAGCACCCCCACGTTCGTCGACCCCACGATGCTCACGCCCGACAGCACTACCTCACCGAAGCCTGTGTCGATCTCGATCCCCGGAATCCCCTCCTCTCCCACACTGGCATCGAACTCGACCAGCTCACGGCATCGACCCGCCAGGCGCACGTTGGCGTGGGTGGAGTCGAGCACCAGCGTCTCCGGGTAGGTCCCGGCCGAGATCGCGACGAGGCCGCCTCCTCGGGCGCCTGCGAGGTCGAGGGCGGCCTGGATGGAGGGGAGGGGGGCGTCTTCGGAGCCGCTTCCCCCGTCGTCCGCGTCGAGCGAGACGAACACGGTGGCGTCATCGACGGGCAGGGTGCCCCAGCGTCCCGTTCCGCAGGTCTCGGGAACGCAGGCATCGCCGTCCGACACGTACCCTTCGGCGCACGCCGAAGCGCGGTTGTCTCCGTCACCAGGCGGTGGCGAGCAGGCTGCGAAGAGGAGGAGGAGGAGGAGGATCATCGGTCACACAGCAGCGCCTCGAACTTGATCTCTCCCCAGCGCATGCCGCGGGCCAGCTGCAGGGACTCCCAGTGGGCGCTCGCGTCCGCTCGGTGCTCGACGTGGAGCGGCGCGAGCTGGCCCAGGCTTCTGGCCTGGTCGTAGTGGTAGGCCGTGCGCAGGTCCCGGTCGAGGCGCTCGGCCAGGCCCACCGGGTCCGTCTCGGCCCAGGGGTGGTCGCTGACACAGCGGTAGCCGGGCCGCCCCGCCTCGGGCAGCTCGGGCAGCAGGTAGGAGCAGTGCCCGTCGGGCCCCAGCGCCTCGCTGAGTACCGCCCGCACGAAGGCCTCGCCGAGCTTCTCCCCCGCCAGATCGGAGCTGCGGTCGGCGCGGCCCAGGAAGCGCAGGCCCGGGGTGCGGCCTCGGCGGCCCTCGGCCCGCACCCGGTCGCCCATACGATAGCGAAGCAGGCCCCCGGTCGTGCTGATCACCAGGCTGTACTCGCAGCCGTCCCGGACCTCGTCCAGCAGCCGCATGCGGCCGCCTTCGTCTTCCAGCTCGAAGAAGACCTCGTCCACCAGGGGCACCGGGGCCGCGGGAGCGCCGGGGGCCAGCAAGGGGACGGTCATGGGGGCTTCGGTGGCCAGCAGCCCCTTGCCCTGCAGGGTGACCCCCGGAAAGGCCTGCTCGATGGCGGGCACGAAGGCGGCCGCGGCGGCGTCGGTCCAGCAGGACAGCAGCTTCAGGTGGGGCCACAGGCGGGTCCAGGGGATGGGAACGCGCTCCAGCAGGGCCAGCCGCTCCGGCTCCACCGGGTTCAGCGGGATGGGGACCTTCTTGGTGCCGGTGGTCCCGCGGCGCAGGTCCCGCAGCAGCTTCTCCCGCTGCGTGGTGATCGTGTCCAGCAGGGTGAGCAGGTAGGTGGGGCTCCACACGCTGACGATCTCGAGCCGAGCCTCGGCCAGCAGCACCGCGGCCAGGGCCCGGCGATACATCTCACCATCCGATATGCGCTTCAGCTCCGGTGGCACTAAGAAGCAGGGGGCCAGCAAGCGCTGCAGGCGCGGCGAGAGGTAGGCCGCGTCGTCCTCGATGGAGATGGGCACGCCGTCGGCGGTGGTCTCCCCGGTCTGGAACGCGGGTGAGACTCCGAAGAACATGCGCCCGGTGCGGAAGCGCGGCCCCCAGGCCAGCAGATCGGCGGCCCAGACCTCGACGCAGGCGCTGAAGGACTGCATCAGGGCGGGGGTGTAGGGGATCAGCTTGCCCGCGCCCGAGGAGCCCGAGGTCCGCTCGTACAGCAGCGGCGGCTCACGGGTGAGCGCGGGGGGGCCCCCCTGCAGCTGGCGGTCGATCCAGGGTCGCAGGTCCTCGTAGCCCACCAGCGGCAGCTTGTGGGCGAAGGCCCGGTAGTCGTCCCCTGCCTCGAGCCCGTGCTCCTGGGCCCAGGCCGCGCCCGCCGCCAGCCCCGTGATGCGGCTCAGGCAAGCCCGCTGCGCGGCACCGGGCCGTCGCAGGGCCGCCTCGAAGCGCAGGGCTCGGGGCGCCAGCATCGTCAGCAGGCCGGCGCGCAGCAGCGCAGGGGGCAGCGGTGGGGGCTTCATGGGCGGCCCGGACGCTCCTGGCCCCGGTAGCCGAGCATCATCCCGTGCTTCTTGAGCATCTCGTCCCGGAACAGGGGGTTGTAGGCCATGTAGGTGGCGATGCTCCACAGGTCCTTCATGTGGGTCTTCCGGTCGAAGGCGCGGCGAGCGATGTTGAGCACGGAGCTGTGCTTCCGGCGGGCGTCGAGGCAGGCCTGGGCCAGCTCGTCGGGGGAGCAGTGGCTGGGGTGGAAGCCCGCGCTGCCGAAGCGGTAGTCGTCGTGCAGCCACCACGCCCCGTCGTACAGCAGTCGCCCCTCGGCCTCCAGCCGCGCGTACAGGGGGGTGTCAGGGTAGGGCATCAGGATGTTGAAGGCGGCGAAGGCGAACTTCCTGGACAGGGCCCAGTCGCAGGTGGCGGCGATGCTGTCGGGGGTCTCGCCGTCGTAGCCCAGCAGAAAAGCGGCCCAGATCATCAAGCCGGCCTGGCGGATGGCGTCGACGATGGCGTCGTAGCTGTCCAGGTGCAGCGCCGAGCTCTTCTTCATGCGCGCCAGGTGGCTGGGGTCCAGGGACTCGAAGCCCACCACCAGCCCGGAGCAGCCGCTCTCCAGCATCAGCTCCATGAAGGCCGGGTCCTGGGCGAAGCCCACGTCGGCTTGGCCCAGCCAGCGGATCTTCAGCGGGCGGATGGCCTGGAACAGCTCGGTGGCGGCGCTACGGTCGGCGATGATGTTGTCGTCCACGAAGAACACCATCTTGCGGCCGTCGCGCTCCAGCTCGCGCACCACCTCGGCCACCGGCCGGGTGGCGTGGCGCTTGGCGTAGAGGTTGCCGGTGGCGCAGTACTCGCAGCTGTTTGGGCAGCCCCGGCTGAACTGGGTCAGGCGCACGGGCAGGTAGTGCTTGCCCTCGAACACGCTCCAGTCGGTACGCACGCCCTCGAGCAGCGGCCCCGCGGCCAGCTGTCCCCGGTAGCGGGGCTGCAGCCGGCCTACCGCAGCATCGGCGACCACTTCGGCCCAGACCGCCTCGGCATCCCCCAGCACGATGGCGTCTGCGTGGGCCGCGCTCTCGTCGGGGATCATCGTGGTGTGGTAGCCCCCCAGCACCACCTCCACTCCCCGCGCACGGTAGGCGTCGGCGATCTCGTAGGCGCGCCGCGCGGTGTAGATCTCGGTGTTGATGCCCACCAGATCGGTCGGGGTGTCGTAGGGCACCGGCTCGAAGCGATCATCGACGACCACCACCTCGTGCTCGGGAGGCGTGATGCCCGCCAGCACCGCGAAGGTCAGGGGCTCCATCGCGCCCCTGTCGAAGTAGGGCTCTCCCCGGACCAGCCCCATGTTGGGCTTGATGAAGGTGATCCTCATCCCGCGCCCTCCGATGTGTCACCGTGACCGAGGGCCAGCGCGCGCTTGCGGCCGATGTCGTTGCGGGAGACCAGGTTGGCGAGCAGGTACAGCAGCGCTCGGTGGGTCGAGCCGGCGTTGGCGGAGGGATTGCTGCGCATCCGCGACAGGATACCCCCCAGCCCGTGCACGCGGGCCCGCAGATCGGCGCAGCCCTGGGTCAGCTGCTCGGCGCTCATGCCCCGGGGGTGGAAGACCACATCGCCGAAGCGGTAGTCGTCGTGCAGCCACCAGCGCGGCCGGACAAGCCGACCCTCGGCCTCGAGTCGCGCGTACAGGGGTGTGCCGGGGTAGGGCTGCAGGTGGTTGGAGTTGACGATGAAGAAGCCCTGGCGCTGGATGAAGTCCCAGGTGGCGTCGAAGCAGTCCGGCCCGTCGGCGTCGTAGCCGAACACAAAGCCGGCGTAGACCGCGATGCCCCGGGAGGAAAACGCTGCCAGCGACCCCTCGAGGTCGTGGCCGCGGGCCCAGCCCTTGCCCATCTGTTCGAGGTTTTCCGGCCGGATGGACTCGAGGCCCAGCATCACCACCTGGCAGCCCGCCTCTGCGAGCAGGTCGAGCAGTTCCGGATCGCCGGTGATGTCGATGCTGGCCTGGCAGCACCAGCGCAGGTTCAGGGGGCGGAGGGCCTGCAGCAGGGTGAGCGCGCGCTTGCGCTCGGCGAAGAGGTTGTCGTCGGTGAAGAACAGGAAGCGCCTTCCTGTGGCCCCGATGTCGGCCAGCACATCGTCGATGGGGCGGTAGCGGAGCCTGGGGTAGAAGGCCCGTACCGAGCAGAACTCGCAGCGGTGGGGGCAGCCCCGTCCCAGCTCGACGGGCGCCAGCGGCAGGTAGCGCTTGCCTGCCAGGATGCTGCGATCCGGTCTCGAGCGCAGCTCGCGGGAGCCCGGCTCGGCCTGGTAGCGGGGCTGCAAGTTGCCGCTGCGCGCATCCGCGACGATCCGTGGCCAGGTGGACTCGGCCTCGCCCAGGGCCACCACGTCGGCGTGCTCGGCGGCCTCGTCGGGGCACAGGGTGGGGTGGAAGCCGCCCATCACCACCTTCGCCCCGCGGGCCCGGAGCGCGTCGGCGATCTCGTAGGCTCGCCGGGCCGCAAAGGTCTGCACCGACAGGGCCACCAGGTCCCAGGTCTCGTCGTAGGGCAGCGCCTCGAAGCGGTCATCGTAGGCGTGCAGCTCCACGTCCTTGGGCGTGCAGCCTGCCAGGATGCACAGCGCCAGGGGCTCCATCAGGGCCCAGGAGCGATAGCGGCGCGTGCCGCGCTGCCCGAGGCCGGGTTGGATGAGCGCGATGCGCATGGGGCTCCGGTGGGTGGAGGCTGCGGATGGCCTCCGGGATGGGCGAGTCGGGTGTCCTATCCCAACGCAGAACCTGGTATCGTGCCGTCAGCGATTTCTGGAGGTCCAATGCGAACATCTCCGCTCCTACCTCTGCTCCTCGCCCTGGCCTGCACCAAGCCCACCGTGGACACCAGCCCCCCCGCGGTGGACGAAGACGGCGACGGCTACTCCGTCGAGGACGGTGACTGCGACGACCTGGACGAAGCTGTGCATCCCGACGCCGAGGAGTCCTGCAACGGCCTGGACGACGACTGCGACGGCAGCATCGACGAGGACGCCGCCGACGCAGCGTGGTGGTACGCCGACTCGGACGGGGACGGCTACGGTGACCCGGACCAGGGCGTCCAGGCCTGCGAGGCCCCCGAGGGCTTCGTGGACAACGGTGGCGACTGCGACGACACCGACGCGTTCATCCACCCGGACTCCAGCGAGGTCTGCAACGGCCTGGACGACGACTGTGACGACGAGGTGGACGAGGAGATCGGAGAGCTGTGGTACCTGGATGCCGACGGAGACGGTTGGGGCGACGAAGCGGAGACGTTGACCGCCTGTGATCCCCCCAGCGGCTACACGGGCCTGCCAGGGGACTGCGACGACCAGGATGCCTCCGTCTACCCCGACGCCGAGGAGATCTGCGACGGCCTGGACCAGGACTGCGACGGCGAGATCGACGAGGGGGTCCTGCTCGACTTCTACGTGGACGCCGACGGGGATGGCTACGGCGATGCCTCCAGCACCGGTCAGGCCTGCGAGCCCGGCAGCGGCCTGGTCGTCGACGACAGCGACTGCGACGACAGCAACGCCTGGGTCAACCCCGGTGTGGCCTCCGACGACTGCAACGCCGTGGACGACGACTGCGACGGCGACATCGACGAGGATGTCGAGGCCGGATGGATGCTCGTGACCGTGGACGGGGGCGACGACGCCATCTACGAGATCGACACCGCCACCGCGGCCATGACCCTCATCGCCGAGCTGGACGATCCCAGCCTGGGCAACATCAACACCATGGATGTCAACGAGGACGGTGTCACGGTGATCCACTCGGTGGACCAGAGCGCGCTTGTGACACTCGACATCTGCAGCGGCACCAGCAGCGTCATCGGCGACACGGGGGTGGGCAACACCAACGGCATCGCCTTCGACGCGGCCGATGTGCTCTACGGCATCGACACCGACAACGATCAGCTGGTCTGGTACGACACGACGACGGGCGCAGGCACGGTCATCGGCCCTCTGGGATTCGCTTTGGGCAACGGGGGGCTGGCGTACGACTGCACCAGCGACACCCTGTACGGCGTGGACGGAAGCACCGCGAGCATCTTCGTGCTCAACCGCAGCACGGGAGCGGCCGGGGGCTTCGTGTCCACCTCGGTACCCTTCAGTGCGGTGGGTATCGAGTTCGACCACGCCACCGGCACCCTGTTCGCCTCCACGGGCTCGGCCCTCTACCAGGTGGACCCGGCCACGGGCTCATCGACCTACATCGGATCGGTCAGCACCTCCGAGGGTGTGAACGACCTCGCCTTCCATCCCACCTGTCCATAGGGCGGCCGATGGGATCTCGGGCGGTGCGTGGCTTGCTCGTTGGGCTGGCGGTCCTCTCCACGGGCTGCCCGTCCTCCAGCGGTCGTCCTCGGCCCGAAGCTCTGGTATGCGGAGAGGGCCTCATCGCCGACGGCGATACATGTGTCGCCGAGGCTTGCGGTGTCGGGACCTGGGGCGACCTGGAGCTGGACGGCACGACCGTGTATGTGGACGTCGCGGCGGACGAGGGCGGGGACGGTAGCGCAGAGGCTCCTTTCCGCGGCATCCAGGCCGGCCTGGACCTGGCGGGAAGTCGTGGCGGCGGGCTCGTGGCGGCGGCCGCGGGGAGCTATCCGGAGCTGCTCTTCATGGGCTCGGATCACGCGAGTGTTCGTCTCGATGGGCGCTGTCGGGAGCTGGTTGCGATCGATGCGAGCGTGGGTGACGGCCTCACGCCAGGGCTCGAGATCGACGCGCTCCACGGTGC
>CAZHIK010000017.1:0-26729 GCA_964532635.1 uncultured Enterobacterales bacterium | reverse complement strand
CTGCAGGCAGACGCCGTCGGGGCAAGCCGCGCTCCAGGAGACATCCTCCAGCGGGGCCACCAGGGGCTTGGCGTGGGGCAGCAGCAGGCCGGCGACCAGCAGAGCGGGGATCAGACCCGGGGCATCCACCCCGCGCTCCCGCACCCGGAGATCCAGCCAGCCCGCCAGCAGCCCGGCCCCCGCCGCCAGCAGCTCGCTCCCGGGCCAGGAGCGCAGCTCGTAGAACCACAGCGCTCGGTCGAACAGGTGCAGGTAGTACAGCGCGTAGAGCATGGCCGGGACCGCGAGCAGCGTGGCGAAGGCCGGGACGACCCAATCCTGGCGACGCCGGGCCAGCCAGCGACCCGCCAGGAGGAGCGGCGCGGCCAGAGCGAGGGTCGGGAGCAGCCATGGGTTCACCATGAGGAGCATCGACCACCAGCGACGATCCGGGTTCCCGAGGCTGGTCCCACGGTGGCGGCGGACACAGAGTGTCGTCCCGCAGATTGCACCCTCGAGAGCGCATAACCGACGACCTGGATGGTAGGATTCCTACGCGGTGGCTGAGTGCGCCGCTCGACCCGCCGCCCCGGTGATGCGTGCTCCTCCCTCTGCTCCTCACCCTCTCCCCTGCGTCCGCCTAGGACATCGACGTGGGCGCGGCCTTCGACGAGGGCTCCGGTGTCGAGCTCCTCCACCGTCCCGGCCGAATGACCAGACCACCCATCAACGAGAGCCGATGATGAGCCCCACCCAACTCCTCGCCTGCCTCCTCCTCCTCGGCTGTCCTCCCAAAGAGCCCATCGACACCGACACCCCTCCCGAGGGCGACACGGACACGGACACGGACGCTGACACGGACGCCGACAGCGACGCTGACGCCGACACCGACACCGACACCGACACCGACACCGACGCCGACGCGGACTCGGACGCCGACAGCGACGCCGACAGCGACGCCGACACGGATGTCGAGTGCGGGATGGAGGATCTGACCTACTCGGCGCTGACCCAGGACGAGACCGGGGCCGTACGGACCAGCTTCTCGGAGGACGAGCCCGTGACCTTCGTGGGGACGGTGGAAAATCCCTGCTCGATGCAGCTGCACCTGACCACCACATCGGGCTGCCTGTACTACCTGGTGCGGCTCACCAGCCACGACGGCCGCACAACCGAGCAGGGTCGAGACTGCGACGCCGCCATCACCGACTGGCCCGTGCCCGCCGGAGGATCGGTCTCGGACAGCTACCTCATGAAGTGGATCGGTACCGGCACCTGGCAGGCGGAGCTGGAGTACCAGCACCACGGCGGCAGCTACACCGCCACCACCAGCTTCGTGGTGCACTAGCGGGGACCCGAGGAGCTACGAACCAGCTTGGCCCGGCCGGAAAGCCCCCGCTCCTACTCGGCCTGCAGGAGCAGCAGCAGGGTCTGGGTGGTGTCCACCGCAGAGATGGAGAGGCCATCGGCCTCGGCCGAGCCCTCCGTCGCCCGCTCGAGGGTGAGCATGTTGAGCATCGCCATCATGCCCACGCCCAGGGCGGTCATCGCGGGTGCGGCGTGGGATACTGATAGCCGGAGTAGCCGAATGACGAACCGGCGCATCCCCGCCTCGCTGTTCCCGGCCGCGCTGGGGCTCACCCTCGCCGGGTGTGGTGAGCCGCATCGAGGCAGCGAGGACACAGGCGAGCCGCCCACATGCGCCGAAGGCTGGCGGGCGGACCGGGGGCAGTGCGTTCCCGAAGCGTGCGGCGCCGGTACCTGGGGGGAGCTGGAGCGGGACGAGGGCACGGTCTACGTGGACATCACCGCAGCCGACGGGGGCGACGGCGGCGAGGGGGCGCCGCTGCGCAGCATCCAGGCCGGGCTCGACCTGGCCGGCGAACACGGCGGCAGCATGGTGGCCGTGGCGGCCGGGACCTACCGAGAGACCCTCGCCCTCACCGACGACCACGCGGGTGTACACCTAGCGGGCCGCTGCCGCGCGCTGGTGACCTTGGACGCCAGCGTGGGGGACGAAGGCACGCCAGGGATCGACATCGACGTACACTACGGCGAGCTGCAGGTGTCGGGGCTCGAGGTGCTGGGGGCGGGCAGGTTCGGCGTGCGGGTGGGATCCGGGAACGTGCGCTTGTCCGGGCTGCGGGTCGAGGCCAGCGGAGATGCCGCGATCGGAGCGTACCGCGGGACCGCCTCGGCGCCTTGCCAGCTCGTGGTGGACGCCTGCGAGCTGATCGGCAACACGGCCATTGGCGTGCAGGTCCGCGGCTCGAGCACCGAGGTCAGGCTCCAGAACACGAGCATCCGTGAGACGCGGCCCGACGGCGACGGAGCGTACGGGTTTGGCATCCAGGCCGACGGCGGCGCGACGCTACGCGCCGAGGGCTGCGAGCTGACGGGCAACATGAGGCTGGGGATCCTGGCCATGGAGCCGGGCACCGAGGTCACGCTGGTGGACACGACCATCCGGGACACCCTGCTCGGCGAGGATGACAAGGGCGGCTACGCCATCGACGTCCACAGTGGCGCGACGCTACGCGCCGAGGGCTGCGCGCTGGTGGGCAACAAGACGGTGACGCTCCGGGCCTCGACCCCAGGCAGCGCAGTCGCGCTTGTGGACACGGCGATCCAGGACACCCTGCCCAACCCAAGCCGGGAAGGCGGACACGGTATCGAGCTGTCGGAGGGCGCGACGCTCTCGGCCGAGGGCTGCGTGCTGGCGGGCAACACAGCGGCGGGAATCCTGATCCAGGACCCGGGCACCACAGCCACGCTGGTGGACACCAGCATCCGGGACACCCTGCCCAACGAGTACGGAGCGAACAGCTTCGGGATCGCGGTCTACGCCGGCGCGGCGCTCGAGGCCGAGGGCTGCGTGCTGGCGAACAACACCACGGTGGGGATCCTGGCCCAAGACCCGGGCACCACAGCCACGCTGGTGGACACCAACATCCGGGACACCCTGCCCCGCAGTGACGGGGAGGGTGGCTACGGCATCGCCGTCTACGACGGAGCGCTGCTCGGGGCCGAAGGCTGTGAGGTGGCGGGCAACACGACGGTGGGGATCATGGCGGGCGACCTGGGCACCGCGGTCGTGCTCCGCGACTCGTCCATCACGGGCACCGTGCCCGGCTACGGCTCCCGGGGTGCCACGGCTGTCGGGCTCGTCGCACAGGAGGGTGCCTGGGTGACGGCATCCGGACTCCTCGCTCGAGGCAACGAGGGACCGGGCCTGTACGCCACAGGTGCTGCCGCCAGCCTCAGCTGCACCGACTGCACCCTGATCCACAACAGCTTCGCCGGCGCTGCGGCCGTCAACACGGGCATCCTGGAGATCCGCTCCTCCACCATCTCGGGCACCCGGGAGGGCAGCGACCTCGGTGGCGGTGTGGGGATCTACGCTGCGCAGCCCTGGGGCTGGGATCCGCCGGGACTGCTGGTGGCCGACAGCACCATCTCGGACAACCTGGTGGCCGGCGCCTGGCTGCAGGGGGACGGCGCCTACCGGCTCGAGGGCAGCAGCTTCACCGGAGGGATCGGCGTCCCCCACAGCGGCGGGCTCCGCTGCGGCGATGGGGTGTTCGCGACCCGGGTCACGGCATGGGACGACAGCGCTGGGCTCTCCATCGAAGGCAGCTCGTTGTCGGGCAACCAAGGGGCCGGGCTGTTCCTGGACGACGCCGCGGCCCGGCTCGACGGCAACACCTGGTCGGACAACGACCCGGATCTGCTGGTGCAGGGCGAGGCCTGTCTCTCCCCTGGCGATGACTGGTCCGAGGTCCCGAGCACCGAGATCTGTCCGGCCTGGGAACGGCCCACCTGCGAGCTGGCCTTCCGGCTGAACATCGAGGCCGCGGAGCTGGACTCCGCGATGGCACCGCCGCTGGCCTCGGCCCGCACACCCGCTATGATCACCACCCCGTGACCCATCCCTCCCCCGCTCTTCTCGCCGCCGTGCTGCTCGCGGCCTGCCCTCAGCCTCGGGATGACGTCCTCCACGACAGCTCCCCCCTCAGCTGTGACGTAGGCTACCTCGACGACGGCGACGCCTGCGTCCCCGAAGCCTGCGGCACCGGCCCCTGGGGCATGCTGGAGGTGGACGGTGCCACGGTCCACGTGGACATCGAGGCCGCCGAGGGAGGCGACGGCAGCGCCGGGGCGCCGCTACGCAGCATCCAGGCAGCGCTCGACCTGGCGGGCAGCAGCGGCGGTGGGCTGGTGGCCGTGGCCGCCGGGAGCTACCCGGAGACCCTGGAGCTGGGCAGCGACCACGCTGGGGTGCGGCTGGCGGGGCGCTGTCGCGAGCTGGTGATCCTGGACGCCAGCGTGGGGGACGACCAGACCCCGGGGATCGACATCAGCAGCCAGTACGCAGAGGTCGAGGTGTCGGGGCTGAGCGTGGTGGGATCGCGACACGCTGGAGTGCTGGTGCGCTCGGGGGCGGTGCGGCTGGTGGAGCTGGGACTCGATGGGAACGGCAACTCGGGTGTCGGGGTGTTCCGGGGGACCGCCACAGCGCCCTCCGAGCTGGTGGTGGAAGGCTGCGAGATCGAAGGCAACACGGCGGTGGGGATCCTGGCCTACGACTCGGGCACCGAGGTCTCGCTGCTGGACACCACGATCCGCGACACCCTGCCCCGCAGCGACGGCGGGGGTGGGTACGGCATCGATGTCCACGACGGCGCGGTGCTTCGAGTCGAGGGCTGCGATCTGACGGGCAACACGACGGCGGGGCTGGTGGCCTACGACCCGAACACCGTGGTCTCGCTGGTGGACACAGCGGTCAGTGACAATCGATCCCGGGGAGACGGACGAGGCGGCTACGGCGTCCAGGTCACGGACGGCGCGGCGCTGAGTGCCGAGCGCTGCGAGCTGGCGGGCAACACGTCGGCGGGATTGGTGGCCCACGACCCGGACACCGCGGTCACGCTGTTCGACACGAAGGTCCTGGACACCAAGGCCGACGCCCACGGGGAAGGTGGCTACGGCATCGACGTCCAGGGTGGGGCGTCGCTCCAGGCCCAGAGCTGCGAGCTGTCGCGCAACACGACGCTCGGGGTGGTGGCCTACGATCCGGGCACCGAGGTCTCGCTGGTGGGCACATCGATCCGGGACACCCTACCCGGCCTGGACGGGGAAGGCGGATTCGGCATCGACGCCCACGATGGCGCGGCGCTCCGCGCCCAGGGCTGCGAGCTGTCGGGCAACACGACGGCGGGGGTGATCGCCTTCGATCCGGACACCGAGGTCACACTGGTGGACACGACGATCCGGGACAACCTGCCCCGACCTGACGAAGAGGGTGGCTACGGCATCAACGTCTACGGCCAAGCGGCCCTCGAAGCCCGAGGCTGCGAGCTGACGAGCAACACCGGGATCGGGCTGGTGGCCGCCGAGCCGGGCACAGCGGTCACGCTGGCGGACACGACGATCCGGGGCACCCTGCCCGACGCCCACGAGGAAGCCGGGTACGGTATCCAGGTCAGCGGCAGCGCCGCTGTCCAGGCCCGGAGCTGTGAGCTGGTGGGCAACGCGGGCGTGGGGGTCGTGGCCGCCGAGCCAGGCACCGAGGTCTGGCTGGTGGACACCACGATCCGCGACACCCTGCCCAGTGGAGACGACGAAGCCGGCTTCGGCATCCAGGTCGACTCCGGCGCGGTGCTCGAAGCCCGAGGCTGCGAGCTGGCGGGCAACACCTGGGTAGGAGTCGCAGCGTCGGACGCCCACACCGAGGTCACGCTGTTGGACACTGTGATCCGGGACACCCAGCCCGGCAGGAGCGGAGAAGGCGGCTACGGCATCAGCGTCATCGAAGGCGCAGCGCTCGAGGCCGAGGGCTGCGAGCTGACGGGCAACACCGCGATCGGGGTCGCGGCCATACACCCAGGCACGGTGGTCTCACTCAGCGACTCGTCCATCACCGACACCAGGCCCGGATACGGCTCCCGGAGCGCCACGGCGCTGGGGCTGTCGGCCCAGCAAGGGGCGCACGTCTCGGCCTCCCGGCTGTTGGTCCAGGGCAATGCAGGACCGGGGCTGCTGTCGTGGGTCGATGGGGCCGAGCTGAGCTGCACCGACTGCTCCCTGCTCGACAACGCCTTCGCAGGCGCCGTGGTGGCCAACGAGGCCGCCCTGGAGATCCGCTCCTCCACCATCTCGAGCACCCTGGAGGGCGCCGATCTCGGCGGCGGAGTGGGGATCCATGCGGCGTCGGTCTGGGGCTCCACCACGCCCTCGCTGCTCGTGGTCGACAGCACCATCTCAGACAACCTGGTGGCCGGCACCTGGCTGCGGGGAGAGGGGAGCTACCGGATCGTGGACACGACCATCACCGGCGGGATCGGCGTCGCCCACGGCGCGACGACCCGCTGTGGCGACGGGGTGTTCGCGTCGGGAGTCCCGGCCTGGGATGGCCGCACGGGCCTGTCCATCGAGGGCAGCACGCTGTCCAGCAACCAGGGAGCCGGGCTGTTCCTCGACGACGCCTCGGCCTGGCTCGACGGGAACAGCTGGTCGAGCAACGATCCCGACCTGCTGGTGCAGGGTGAGGCCTGCCTCTCCCCGGACGAAGGCTGGAGCGAGGTCCCGAGCAGCGAGATCTGCCCCACCTGGGATCAACCCACCTGCGAGTCCGAGTTCCGCTTGGACATCACGCCCGCGGAGCTGGATCCCGCCATGCCGCCGCCGGCCCTCCCGCGGCGCTGACCCTGGTCGACGGTAGGGCGGACCAACGCAGAGACGTCGGACTACGCGTCGGAGATCCCGTGGGCTACGATGAGCTTGAGGGCCATAGCGGGGACGAACCACCCCAGCACGGCCGGCTCGATGGCCCCGGCCCCCCAGACCACACAGACCGTCAGGGTCAGGCCCGCGGCGAGCCTCAACCGCTGCGGAAGGGCCTGCACGACCGCGGTCGAGGCCAGGATCGACAGGTAGACCACCGCGGCCCACGCCCAGGAGCCGTCCCACAGCCACGCGACCAGGAAGGGATGGACATGCACGGCCGAGAAGCCGATGACCTTCGACGGCCCTTGACCCTCGCGGTGGTACCAGCGCCGGGCGGCGGGGGTGGCATTGGCCCACACCCCGCCGATCACGTCGAACGCCAGCGCGGCGGTCACCGCCACCTGCAGCCAGGTTCCGTCGAGGCGCGCAGCGGCGTCGAGGCCCGCAGCCGCGCCGGCGAGCACGGCGATGAGCACGGTGCCGAGGTTCTCCGCCCTGGTGGCACCGGGCCCGACGAAGTGGTCCCAGGCTCCCGCGAGTCCGCGCCGGGGTTGAGGGGTCATGCTGGGGTGGTATCACGCCCGCTGGGGCGCTCGGGTGCCAGCGACGGTGCCCGGACGCCTCCCTAGGGCGCGCTCACGCTGATGGTGTAGGCCTGCTCGTAGTCCCAGTCGCCGCCGTAGCGGTCGTGGACACAGGCGTAGTAGGTGCCCGCGCTCACGCTGGCGCCCACGCTCAGGGTGTCGACGCCGTCGGAACCGTCGGCATCGTAGTCGTTGCTGAGCGAGGTGGAGGCGTCGGTGTCGTACAGGGTCAGCTCGTAGTCCACCACGGTCACGGGCGCGGTGAGGCTCACGCCCAGGGTGCCGCTGCTGCTGGCGGTGATCGCGTAGCAGTCCTCGTCGTCGAGGCTGGCCAGGTAGCCGGAGGTGTCGCCGTCGCCCGCCGGGGTGGCGATGGTCTGGAGCGCCGAGGCCGTGTCGTTTCCGTTGGGCTCGTTGGCCGCATCGGGGACGGTCATCTGGGTCATGGTGAGGTTGTAGGGCTGCTCGTAGTCCCAGTCGCCGCCGTAGCGGTCGTCGATCTCGGTGAGGTAGTCGCCGGCGCCTTCCACGTAGATCATGGTGACCAATTCGGTGGTCGCGTCCGCGCCGTCGGTGTCGTACTCGTTTCCGATGGTGGTCGAGGCGTCGCTGTCGTACAGGACGAACTCGTAGTCGACGGGCGAAGAGACGGCGGGGGAGTTGTCCAGCTCCACGCGGATGATCGCCTCGCCGGTCACCGTGAGCTTGTGGACGTCGCTGTCGTCCAGCGACGCGATGTAGCCCTGGGTGGTCACACCGCTGGACAGTGGGGTGGCGATGGTGAGCATCTCGCTGGGGTTGCCGGTCTGATCGTTGGGCTCGACCGCGGAGTCCGGGTCGGGCAGCTCGGTGATGGTGAGCTGGTAGGGCTGGCTGTCGTCCCAGTCGCCGCCGTAGCGATCGTGGAGCATCACGTAGTAGGTGTCCGCGTCGGGCACGTAGCGGTAGGTGAGCAGCTCGGTGGTGTCGTCCGTACCGTCGGTGTCGTAGTGGTTGTCGATGCTGGTCTCACCGTCGGAGTCGAGGACGGTCAGCTCGTAGTCGAGGGGGGTGGAGTAGGCCGGCGCGTTGGTGAACTCCACCGCCAGGATGGCCTCGTCGGTGGTGGTGATCGCGTAGGTGTCCTCGTCCTCGAGGGTGGCGAGGTAGCCGGTGGTCGCCACACCCGAGCTCACCGGGGTGGCGATGGAGCGAAGCTCGGCGGGGTTGTCGGTGTTGCCGTTGGGCTCCATCGCGGCGTCCGGATCGGTCAGCGCGGTCAGCGTGAGCAGGTAGGGCTGGCTGTCGTCCGAGTCGCCACCGTAGCGGTCGTGGACCTGGGCGTAGTAGGGGCCGCCCGCGGGGAGGTAGATCTGACCCTCGAGCTCGGTGGTGTTGTCGGACCCATCTGTGTCGTAGTCGTTGTGGAGGGTCTCACCGGCCTGGTCATAGATGTTGACCTCGTAGTCGACGTCGGAGGCGATGGCGGGGTCGTTGGTGAAGTGGACGTTGAGCATCCGCTCGCCGCAGGCCTCGATGAGGAACACATCGACGTCGTCGACCACGTCGAGGTATGCCTCGACCGCCACACCGCTGTTGACGCGGGTGGCGCTGTCGACCTCGTCGTTGGGCTCGATCTCGACGGTCTCGCCACCGGCTTCGCACTCATCTCCCGTGTCCGGGTAGGTGTCCGTGTCCGTGTCCGTGTCCGTGTCCGTATCGGTGTCGGTGTCGGTGTCGGTGTCGGTGTCCGTATCGGTGTCGGTGTCGGTGTCGGTGTCGGTGTCGGTGTCGGGCTCGTCGCCAGTGTCGGGGCCGGTGTCCTTGATGGGTGCGCCGGTGCAGGCCAGGCCGATGGCCAGGAAGAACGCAGCGAGGGCGATGAACTTCACGGGGGGACGATTCACGGGCTTCTCCTTGACGGGTGCGAGGACGTTCACACTACCTCAGACCCATGGCGGGGGGGTTCCCGAAAGGGAAGATGGGGCGGCAGCGCGCCCCCGCCAGCACGCCGGCCGGCCCGCCGAACCGAGCCCGTTCCTACCCCCTGGGGCTACACCAGGCGATGAAGTCGGCCAGCTCCCGCTCCAGGGCATCGCGGTCGATCCCCAGCTGCTCGAGGCTCCGATTCAGCAGGTAGTCCTTCCGCTCCCGGGGGGTGTGCTCACGAGGTGCCCACGGGGGCAGCTCGGGCTGGTCCAGGCACTCCCGGTACACGAGGCTCATGGCGCCCTCGAGATCCCGAACGTAGTCGTCGAAGCGCACCACGCAGCGACGGGTGTCGCCCGGCGCGGTGAACCAGGCCTGTTCGTGTACGCAGTACTCGGACTCGTTCTGCGAGAGGGCCTGCGCCAACCATGCCCAGGGCACAGGCCCGAGCAGCGGATCCAGGGGGTTGGTCCGAAGGAAGTTCACGGCGCTCTGGATGCGAGGCGAGGGGTGGCGCACCATGGTGAGGAAGCGCGCATCGGGAAAACGCTCGGCCAAGGCGGGGGCCGCCGCCAGGAAGTGGCCCTTGACGAAGAAGCGCCGGGGCTGCCCATCGGGACCGGGACCGCAGTGCAGCAAGGTCTTGCGCCCGATGCGGTCCAACAGCTGGACGAACTCACACTCCCACAGGGGCATGTTGTGCTCGGCAGGCGTGGCGAAGTGGAAGTCCTCCATGGTCACGCGCGGCCCCAGGAGGGGGCTCATCATCTGCATGTGGGGAATAAAGAGGCAACCCTCGAAGCTGTCGGTCGCGAAGGGATCCCCCTCGTGACGCTGCAGGAACTCCGGCCGCAGGCGGGTCTCGAGTTCCTGCCGCACCCGGTCCTTCGACACCACCCGCCCGATGGTGACCGGCACGAGCTTCCACAACCAGAGAAAAGGGAAGGTGAACTGCAGCAGGTTGGGTGAGGCCAGCCCGGGGTCCTCCCCCAGGTAGCGAGCGAGCTGGGTGCTGCCGCTGCGGCCGGCGCTGATCTCGAGCAGGGGGGCCTCGAGGGGGGTCGCGTCGAGCGCGCGGCCGTACAGCAGCTCGTCCAGCAACCACGCCAGGCCCCACACGGGCGCCACCGCCACCTTGTGGAGCACCGCGAGCGTGAGCCAGGCGCGGACCAGGGCACCGAGCCCTGGAGGCGGTGGCGACTCGGTCCAGATCAGGCGCAGGTAGCGCAGCACCCGCCGGAGATGGACGACGTTGGGGGGGCGACCCCAGACCCGCGCACCCAGCAGCAGCCACGGCCAAAGCCCCGCCGTGGCGACGAGCATCCCACAGAGCAGCCCCGTGCGCACCACCACCGCGAGCGCGAGCTTCGCGTTGCCGGGACGCGCGCACTCCGGCTCGCCGGGCAGCTGCTCGGGGATGGAGACGTCGGGATCGAAGACGTGAGCGCGCACACCACACCTCCGTGGGCCAGGCGCCGACCGATTCGGGGCTGAGCATGTAACGATAGGCTTCCTCATAGTCAGCACGACCACGGCACCCGGAGCCGGCATGGACATCGGGCCTACGCTCACCGCCCCCACCCGGGACCCGACCTGGAAGCGGAAGCTGCTGTTGATGGGCCTGTTGGGTCTGGTGCCGGTCGTCGGCCTGCTCAACCTGTACGGCTACGGGGTCCAGGTGTACCGGGCGCGTCGTGACGGGGCGACCGAGCTACCACCGGTGGGCTTCGGGTACATCGTCGCGGGCCTGAAGCTCTGCGTCCCCGTCCTGCCGGTGCTGTGCCTGCTGCCTTCGGTCTACGCGTTCCAGTGGGGATTCGATCTCGTCCTGGACGCCCAGCCCGATCCGGAGTCCCTGGCCCACGCCATCGTGCACCCGCTGGCGGTGTACCACTGGCACGTCTTCGTCGGCTACAAGCTGCTGGTGGCCCTGCTGGCCTTGCTCTTCCTGTTCCTGGGGCCGGCCATCGCCCACCAGTACCTGTCGAAGGGCGACCTGCTGGCGAGCCTACGGTTCCCCACCCTGCTGCGAACCGTCTCGAAGCACCCCGGAGCCTACCTGCTGCTGTGGGTGATGCTCGCCGCGAGCGGGCTGATCGCCGGGCTGGGCGCGGTGGTGTTCGGCGTGGGTGTGATCCTGACCGTCCCCTGGGTGATGGTCGTCATGGGTGTGGCCCTGGCCGACTTCGACGAGGCGGTGTCGTAGCAGGTCGGGGAATGCCGAAGCCCTTCGCGTGTTGAAAGACGCACGGGCCGGCATGGAGAAGGAGGACCCATGCGTGTGCTCGCCTGCCTGGCCCCATTGACCCTCTGCGCCGCCTGCGACCGCTGGCAGGGCATCGACACCACCGTCTCGGTCTCCGCCGACGTGGCGGCGCTGTACTCCTCGAGCGCCCCCGGCATCGTGGTGATGGAGCACGAGGAGGGCTCGTTCCGCAAGGCCGTCGGCGCGCTGTGCGGCGATGAAGCCGAGGCCGTGGAGCTGAGCGCCCACTACCTGCTGCCGGGCTGCGCCTACCCCCACCAGGCCCGAGCCTTCACCACGGCCATGCCCGACGATCTCGACTGCGACGACGACTACGAGACCTACGGTCAGAACGCCCGCAAGCTGTACGATCTCGAGCCCGAGGTCTCCAGCGAGTGGTTCGATGTCTACCCCGAGCACGGCGACGACGACGGCTGCTGGGCCGCGGAAGGTACCGGACAGCTCGAGCTGGTGCTGGATTAGGAGGCGTCCATGAACATCCCGAAGCAATCCGTCCTGCCCGCCCTGTTCCTGCTCGCCGGCTGCGGCGAGCACCCCTGCTCCCTGCACATCGGCGAGCCCGCCTGGTGCGAGGAGCTGGCGGCCGACGCGCCAGCCTTCTGCCAGCAGATCTGCGCCGTCTGCGACGCCCAGCCCCAGGACGACCTGGTGGCCTGCCAGGCCTGGTGCCGCGATGCGGCCGGACTGCACGAGACGACGTCCTGCGAGGAGATCACCCTGGAGCAGGAGCAGGAGCAGGCCTACCAGGACTGCCTCGACCACGAGGACTACCCCGGCTGCGGTGGGTACGAGGGCTACTTCGCGCACGAGTTCGGGGGGGACTAGAACCCAAGACGCGACCCAGCCCCCTCACCACTGCTGGTATTCCCCACGTTCCAATGGGATACTCGCGACCGAAGGATCTCGATCATGCTCGGTCGCGCATGTCTCTTGCTGCTCCTGGGGAGCCTCGCCGGCTGCGGGGAGGAGCCGGAGCGGCCGCAGGACACCGGCGAGCGGCAAGCCTGCGCCGAGGGCTGGCTGCTGGATGGCGGCCGCTGTGTGCCCGAGCGCTGCGGCACCGGGACCTGGGGGAACCTGGAGGTGGATGAGGCCACGGTCCACGTGGACACCCAGGCCGCCGAGGGCGGCGACGGCAGCGCCGAAGCGCCTCTGCGCAGCATCCAGGCCGCGGCGGACCTGGCGGGCGGTCGCGGCGGCGGCCTGGTGGCCGTGGCGGCCGGGAGCTACCCGGAGATCCTGGAGCTCAGCGCCGACCACGCCGACGTGCACCTGGCAGGACGCTGTCGGGAGCTGGTGACCCTGGACGCGAGCGTGGGGGATGAGGACACGGAGGGGATCCTCATCGACGGCATGTACGCCGAGATCGAGCTGTCGGAGCTGCGGGTGGCGGACTCCGCCTGGGTCGGGGTGCGGGTGAAGTCCGGGTACGCGAGACTGACGGGCCTCGAGATCGCGGAGAACGCGAGCGTGGGGCTGGTGGTGGTTCGTAGAGGGCCCCCGGAACCCACCCAGGTCATGGTCGAGGACTGCGAGATCATCGAAAACACCTGGATGGGGATCTACGCCTTCGAGCCGGATGCCGAGATCACGCTGGTGGACACGGTGATCCGGGACACCCGCCCAGACCCGGACGCGGTGGATGAGGCGGGCTACGGCATCGGGATTCACGAAGGGGCGGTGCTCAGGGCCGAAGGCTGCGTGCTGTCGGGCAACCGTACCCTGGGGATCCTGGCCCTCGAGCCGGACACCGAGGTCACGCTTGTGGACACGGTGATTCGGGACACCCTTCGTGCCAGCGACGGAAAGGGCGGCTACGGCGTCCAGGTGTTGAGCGGCGCGGCGGTCAGGCTCGAGGGCTGCGAGCTGACCCGCAATACGGGAATGGGGCTCTACGCCGGCAACCAAGGCACCGAGCTGACTGCGGCGGACACGACGATCCGGGACACCTTGCCCGCCAGGGATGGCGAGAACGGGCAGGGCATCCAGGCCTACGGCGGTGTGATGCTCCGGGTGGACCGCTGCGAGCTGGCAGGCAACGCGGCGGTGGGTATCGTGATCTCCGATGCCGGCTCCCGGGGCGCGGTGGTGGACACCGTGGTCCGAGACACGTCGGCCGACGAAGAGGGCGAGGGTGGCTTCGGCATCGGTGCCTACGACGGGGTGCTGCTCTCGGTGGAACGCTGCGAGCTGCTGAACAACACGGCGGCGGGCTTCCTGGCCGCCGGTCCTGGGACGCAGGTCAGCCTGCACGACACATCCATCATCGGCACGATGCCCGACATCAGCGAGCTGGGGGCGTCTGCGGCCGGGCTCGCAGCCCAGGAGGGAGCCTCGGTCACGGCCTCCGGGCTCACCGCCCAGGGCAACGAAGGGCCGGGCCTGTACGCTATCGGTCTGGGCACGATCCTCGCTTGCACCGACTGCGCCCTGCACGACAACGCCTTCGCAAATGCCGTGGCGATCGACAGCGGCACCATGGAGATCCGGTCCTCCACCATCTCGGGCGCCCGGGAGAGCATCAACCTCGGTGGTGGAGCTGGCGTCTACGCTGCGCAGCCCTGGGGCTGGGCCCCGCCAGCCATGCTCGTCGTCGATACCGCGTTCTCCGACAACCTCGTAGGCGGGGCGTGGTTCCACGGGGAAGGCGAGTACCGGCTCGAGGGCGTCGCCATCACCGGCGGGATCGGCGTCCCCCACGGCACGACCACCCGCTGCGGCGACGGGGTGTACGCCACGGGGGTGGCGGCCTGGGATGGCAGCGCGGGGCTGTCGATCCAGGGCAGCACGCTCTTGGGAAACCGGGGGGCCGGGTTGTTCCTCGACAACGCTTCGGCGCGGCTCGACGACAACGCCTGGTCGGACAACCACTCGGACCTGCTGGTGCAGGGTGAGGCCTGCCTCACACCCCGCGACGACTACGCTGAAGCCCCGAACGCCGAGATCTGCCCTGTGTGGGAGCGGCCCACCTGCGCCCTGGCCTTCGGCCTGATGATCGCGGCCGCAGAGATCGATCCCGCCATGCCGCCCCCGCCGATGCCGATCCTGTCGGGGGCGGAATTCCAGAGCAGAGGTTCTCGAAATGACCGAACGCACGCTCTTCCTTCTGCTCCTGGCCGGCCTCGGGCTCACCACGAACGGGTGCGATGAGAAGCAACGGCGGGTGAAGGACATCGGTGAGGTGCCAGATTGCACCCAGGGCTACCACGCTGCCCGGGGGCAGTGAGTTCCCTCGAACTGTGGGACGGGGAGCTGGGGGAACCTGGAGATCGATGGCACCACCATCTACCTGGACATCACCGCGACGGAAGGCGGTGAGGGTAGCGAGGGAGCGCCGCTACGTTCCATCCAGGCCGGGCTGGACCTTGTTGGGAGTCGAGGTGGTGGGAAGGTGGCAGTGGCGGCTGGGAGATACCTGGAAGCGTTGGAACTCACCAGCGACCACGCCGGGGTGCACCTGGCAGGTCGCTGCCGAAGCTTGGATACCCTGGACACCAGCGCCGGAGACGGACAGACGCCGGGGATCGACATCAGCAGCCAATATGGAGAGGTCGAGGTCTCCGGGGTGAATGTGGAGGGATCTGGATACGCCGGAATCATGGCGCGCTCGGGGGTGATTCGACTGGCCGAACTCCGGGTGGAAGAGAGCGACTACGTAGGCGTGGCGGCGGGCCGAGGGAGCGCCATAGCGCCCACCAACCTGGTGGTGGAGGACAGTGAGCTGGTCGGCAACCAGATGGCAGGGATTCTGGCCGCCAATCCGGGCACCGAGATCACGCTGGTCGACACAGCTATCCGGGACACCCAGCCCAGCTTTGACGGGGAAGGCGGATTCGGCATCGAGGTCCAAGACGGAGCAGCGCTCTGGGCCGAAGGCTGCGACCTGGTGGCCAACACGGCTGCGGGGGTGGGCGCGAAGGATCCGAGCACCGAGATCTGCCCCACATGGGACCAACCGACTTGCGATTTGCGGTTCGCCCTGACCCTGTACACCCCCAGCGAGGGCCTGGTGATCTCCACCGCGGGCGAGGCCGACACGTCCACTGGCGCCGAGGTCGCGCCGGACGACCTCTGGCCCCTGTTCGAGCCCGACGACAAGTCCGCCTACTCGAACGCCGGCTACGTCCTGCTGGGGCTGATCATCGAAGCCGAGACCGGGGTGAGCTACGGCGAAGCGCTGCGCACGAACCTGCTCGATCCCCTGGGCCTGGAGGACACGTACCTCGAGGGCTGCAAGGAGCTGCCCAAGGATGTAGTCCGCGGCTACGACCCCGACGGCAACGACGTCACCGACTCCATAGACTGCTCCCGGGTCTGGGCAGCGGGCAACGTGGTCGCCACCCCCGCCGACCTGGCGGCCTGGGGCCGGGCCCTGTACGGGGGTGAGCTGCTCTCCGAGGCGACCCTCGAGGAGATGAGGTCCGACCACCACGGCGGTTGGCCCATGAAGTTCGGCCAGGGCGTGATCATCACCAAACAGCCGCCCCCCCTGGACGAGCTGATCGGCCACACCGGCGGGCTGCCCATGGGAGCCAGCACGATCCTGGTCTACCACGAGGAGACCGGCTCGTTGGGCGCAGGCATGCTCAACGCCATCGGCGTCGACGCCTGGACCATGACCACCCAGAGACTGGAAGCGGCGGTGAAGCGGGGGCAGGGGGACTGGAAGCGGGAGCGAGAGCGGCTAGAAGGACCACTCTCCCAGGAGCCAACCCCATGCCGTCCATCCCGACAACCGTGCCCGTCGTCGTCCTCTCCGCCCTGACCGGCGCCGTCCTGGCCCTGGGGGCCCAGCGTGTGCCCGCGCAGCCGAGCGGTCCCGAGAGCCTGGCGGTGACGGAGGCCGAGCAACCCGCCTACACCTTCCAGGACGGCAAGCTCACGGCGAGGCTCCTGCTGGACCCAGCCTCGGTCGGAGCCAGCGCGGCGACCATGACCCGGCTCACGGCGCTGTCGGGCGCGGGAGCACCCGAGCACACCCACGACGGCGACGAGTTGGTCTACGTGCTCAGCGGCACGGCCTCCGCTCGCGTGGGTCAGACCAGCTACGAGCTCTCGCCGGGCATGGCGATGCGGGTGCCCGCGAACACACCCCACGAGTTCGCCGCCGCTGAGCAGGAAGGCGCCCTGGAGGTTCTGGTGATCTACGCGCCGGGCGGCGCGGAGCAGCGCTTCACCAAGGGCGAGCGCGTCCAAGGCGACTGACCAGCAGGGGGTCACGGGATCCCCAGGGGCAGTCACCCACGAAACGGTGCCAGCCTGCACCCGAACGCACGAACTCGCCAGGTCGGCCGGGAGCTGACAGGCGTTCCGCCGTCTACCCTTGATCCCGATCATGCCGCCCGTCGGGTCCTGGATGACCGCGAAATGGTCCATGTTGGGGATGGGCGTCTTGGGGACGCAGACCTGACCGCTGAGCTCGCCGACCTTCGCGAGCGACTCGTCCAGATCCTCGACCTGCACGTAGGTCAACCACATGGTGGGAGCCTCGGGCATGGGCTTGGCCATGATACCACCACCAGGACCGTCGCCGCTCTGGAACGCGGCCGAGGGTCTTCGCTGTGTGGAGCCCCGGGGATGGCACGGCATCCACGCCCAGCTGGAGTGGCGGGCCTGCTTCGACCGGTGATGCCATCCCGAGCGAGTCGGGGTGACTGGACCGCGCGTTGCGAGCGACCTCCGGCCCCACAACAAAAACGCCGGCCAAGAGGCCGGCGATTCTGATGGTCGGGGTGACTGGACTCGAACCAGCGACTTCCTGCTCCCGAAGCGTCCCGAGGGACACCTTTGTACCGTGGTTATCGAGGTTTTCAGCGACTACGAAGGGGCTCGAAACGCACCGAGAATCGTGGAGCTGCTAGACAGTCTAGCACCGAGGTGCGATCGCGTTGTCCATGACCGCGCTCTCACCACCCCAGCCGGTGGTTCCTGGCGATGGACTCGGCCCGCTTGGCCTCCACCCCGACCTCGACCGCGATCTCTGGCCAGGCGCGCACCGCCTCGAGTACTTCGTCCAGGATCGCCATGGCCCGGCCTCGCTTCAGCAGTGCCACCTCTCCCACCGCCTTCAGGTCGTCACGGTCGAAGCCGTCCGCCTTGCCGTTGACGGTCATCTGGTGGCGCGAGGTCCAGGGGCCTCCCGGGTTGTAGGCGTAGATCACGTCGAAGGCAGGGGACAGGGACCAGTGCCCACGCTTGTCCATCAGGAAGGCGATGTTCTTGACGTGGTCGTCTTGGTTGCGTGCGACGATGTTGAACACCATGCGCCGGAACTGCTGCTCTACGTCGTCCATGGACAGACCCAGCCGGCGCATGACCTGAAAGGCGCGCTCGTAGCCGTGGGCCCCGGCCTGCTCGAAGTCCAGGTGGGCCATGGCGCCCAGGGACTGCACGTGCAGCCGGCCGCCCCCCTCGAGGCGGTCGAAACGGCGGGTCATGAAGTGCCGGCGCCCGCCCTCCTCGAGCAGCCTGCACTCGGTCATGGTGACGTCTGCACGCAGTGCCATGCGGTGGTAGGCGTACTCGATGGCGCCGTATCCAAGGGGATCGGCCAGCTCCTTGTCGCGGTTGTTGCTCACGCCGTCGAACTTGAGCAGCCACTGGGAGAAACCAGGAGGGCCGTCGAGCTGGCCCGAGCGGACTTCTCCGGTCTGCGGGTTCCAGGCGACGAGCGCCTTGGCCCGAGCCCCGCCCGCGCTCGTCCCGACCCTGAGGATGTCCAGCAGGCCAGCGTGGGGATCGTCCACAGGCATCGCGGTGCTGATCTTCCTGCGCTCGCTCAAGACCTCGGAAGCCAGCGCGACCAGCGCTGCGACCTCGAGCGGACCATCATCATCGATGGCGGGCCCGAGGACCGGGCGGAACGACATCGCTCCCATGGCGCGGTCGCCGATGTAGCACAGCCGCTCGAGGGGGCCGAAGCTCTCCCGTGACCGGCCTCGACGCGCCAGCCAGGTGTCGATGACCGCGTGGCCGAACTTGTCAGGCAGCGCGTCGGCGAGCAGGCCTGGAAGCCCGTGGAAGGTCCCACGTGCGAGCGCGGGGAAGCTGTAGACCCTCGAGGACAGCGGCATGGTGAGCGGCGCGATCTGGATGCCGCTGGCCAGGAAGTCGGGATCGTACTGGAAGGAGGCAGCGGGTTCGCCCTCGGGCCAGGCGAGCGCGCCGATGCGGCGCCCCCAGAGCTGGACCTCGACCACGAACGGCATGGGCTAACCCCCCCATTCCCAGGGTGTAGGCTCTTTCTCCGTTCTTCGAGACGAGGCCCGCTGCCGCTGGGCCTGCCCGCGCTCGAGCAGCTCCATGGGGCGCACACCCGGAGCCGGGAAGAGCGCATCGAGCCGATCGAGCACATCCAAGGCGCGCAGTATCCGGAGGAGGCTGCGGAGCTGCACCGAGCTGCCCGTCTCGAGGCGCTGGACCGTGGGGACCGACACGCCCGCCTCCTTGGCGAGCTCCGCCTGGCTGATGTTCAGGTCCAGGCGCTGGCGCTGGAGGCGCTGGCCGAACTCGGTGAGGATGGCTGCGTCTGAGAGCGAGCTTTCGATCTTCATAACTAATCTATTTTGATTGATTGGGGCCGAAATGCTTTTGTTTCCGTCATTTCTGATGCAAAAACATCATGATACGAGGCACCCTCGGTGTCAAGCGACATTCGCCAGCAGCCCATCAGTTCTGATGAGAGAAAGTCAGATACTGCAGCTATCAGACAGATCTGATGGATTGAATCCCGGCACACCGTACCTCCACCACCGGCAACTCCCAACGCTCCGCTCGAAGCCGGTGCGCGTGGTTGCTCCCCGCCGGGCCGGCTCTCGTCGCACAGAGAGGGCCTTTCACTGATCCCCCAACTCGCTCGGAGTGAACCCGAGTGCGGTACCATGCGCCAAAGCCCCCTCCACCGCGCCTCGGCCTCACCCAGAGTCTCTGCCCTTGTTCCCCACCACCTTCGTCCTGCTGGTCGCACCAGCCCTGGCCGGGCCGCAGACCCTCGATGTGCGCGTCAAGGTGAACGCCACCGAGGACGCATGGACGCTGGAGAACGCGGACGAGGGGATCGTGGTGATCGAGGTCGTGGACCTGCCGGGCCGGCTGGACGCCGAGGTCGCCCTGCTCCCCAAGGTCACCGAGGAGGGCGTGGTGGTGATCGAGGTCGAGGTGGTGGAGGTCGACAGGACGCTTCTTGGTCGAGAGCGCCGCGCTGTGTTCGCTCGCCCCACCCTGAAGACCTGGCCGGGCACGATGACGGTCTTGGGACAGGGCTGGATTCCCGAGGACCGACCCGACAGCTTCCGCTACCGTGGCATCGAGCACTACGAGATCGTGGTGACGCCTCGAGCCGGGGAGTAGCTCGCCTTCCAGGGGCGTGCTGGTTTTCTCCTATTCCCCAGCCAGGCCGGCAACCCGGCGGATCCCAGCCATCCCCGTATCTCCCATGGCCACGACCGCGTACCAGGCGTCGTGCTGGGGCTCCACGAGCTGGTGGCCTCGACTGGGGCTTCTATGTCGAGGTCAGGCATCCGGGATGGATTGCTCCATTCGGCCCAGATGCGAAGAGCACGCCGGGGATGGCACGCTCTATGCAGCCATGCCGAGCATGAACGACACGTGGAGAGTCTTCGGTCCGGTCAGGTCCAGCCGTCTGGGTGTCTCCCTCGGGATCGACCCCCTCAGGTTCAAGACCTGCAGCTACGACTGCGTCTACTGTCAGCTCGGCCGGACCCGCGTACGCCGTGTGGGCCGGAGGGCGCACGTCCAGCCCGCATGCCTCTTGGCAGAGCTCAGCAAGAACCTGAACGCCATCGCTGCGAGCAGGCTGGACTGGATCACGGTCGTCGGCTCGGGAGAGCCGACGCTCTACGCGGGACTGGGAGACCTGCTGCAGGGCATACGGGCCACCACGGACGTGAAGCTTGCTGTCATCACCAACGGATCCCTGCTGGGCCTGGAGGAGGTGCGGAGGGAGCTGATGCTGGCCGACGCCGTGCTCCCCTCCCTGGATGCAGGCGACGAGCGGACCTTCCAAGCCATCAACAGGCCCCATGAGAGCCTGGGCTTCACCCAGGTCCTGGACGGCCTGTTGAGCTTCCGCTCCGAGTACCGGGGCAGCCTCCGGATCGAGGTGATGCTGGTGGCGGGGGTCAACGACGGTCCCGCCGCGCTGGAGGCCCTCGAAGCCGTGTTGGCTCGCGTGAAGCCCGACGAGGTCCACGTGAACACTCCCAGCCGGCCTCCAGCGGAGCAGTGGGTGCAGCCCCCCAGCTACGAGGTGCTGCAGGAGGCCGCCGACCGGCTCGGCTCCGCCCCACCTCGCCCTCCACAGCCTCGAGACCCGGCGCCGATCCCTCGCCGGGTGAGCACGGACCTGCTGGAGACCATCCTGAGCATCGTCGGGCGGCACCCGATGACCGCCCCCGAGCTGGCCACCACGCTGAACGTCCCGAACACCTCTGTGGTCGAGTCCTGGCTGCGAGCTCTCCAGGGCGAGCGGATCCTCCAGCAGGTCGAGCGCTTCGACCAGGTGTTCTGGACGACGTCCTCGGCCCGCCACGAGGGCGTACGGCCACGCCGCCGAAGGAGACCGCGACGATGAGGGAGGAGATCCATCCGCTGTGGTGGCCTGCGCTCCTCGCGCTCTCACCCTTGCTGGCGCCGCTCGCGCTCTACCTGACCTGGCGCCTGCACCGGACACGGGCCCAGGTAGCGAGCGACAACGCGCAGCGCCTGGCCAACGCCGCCCCCCTCCCCCTGCCGATCCTCGAGCGGCTCGAGCTGACAGTGCTGGTGGACTGGCGAGCTCGCAAGGGTTTCCTCGGTGACGCCGCGGTCAGCTACCACTTCTCCTCCAACCGAGGGGATCTGCTGATGGACGTGGGGCACGGCCGCGACACACCCGTACTCGAGCACAACCTCCGGTCGTCCGGAGTGGACATACGGAAGCTGAAGGGGCTGGCGATCTCACACACGCACCTGGACCACGCAGGCGATCTGGCGGCGCAACAGACAAAGCACGTGTCTGAGCTGAGCGCGCTAGGGCTCGCCTGCCCGATGCCCTGCTTTGTCCCAGAGGTCTGCGAGGCACCCGGCTTCCACCGCCAGGTGGTCACGGAGCCCGGGCTGCTCACAGCGGGCTGGGCGAGCACAGGACCCCTGGCCAGAGCCATGTACTTCCGCGGACGCGTGGAGGAGCAGGCGCTGCTGGCGCGGGTGGAGCAGGGGCTCGTGGTGGTGACGGGCTGCGGCCATCCCACCATCCAGCTCATCCTTCAGATGGTTCGACAGCTCTCATCCGAGCCCATCCACGCCATCGTGGGCGGGCTGCACTTTCCGGTTACCAGCTCGAGATCACAGCGCTGGGGGCTACCCCTGCAGCGGGTCTTCTCCACGGGAGATCTCCCCCACCGACGCATCGACGACCGGGACCTGGACGCCGCCATCGCCGCTCTGAACGAGGCGCGCCCGACGCGCCTGCTGCTGTCGGCCCACGACAGCTGCGACCACGCGCTCCTGCGACTGCAGCGTGAGGTGCACGCGGAGGTCGAGGTGCTCGAGGCTGGCGGGCGCTATCTGCTCGCACCCTATGAACGTCTTGGAGGTTGTGGGCACCTGGGATCCCACCCCCGACACCGTCACTCAGGACGCGCAGGGACAGATCCGCTCAAAGCCCAACAGCCGCGTCACAGCGGCGCAGGTGACGCCATAGAACACCAGGGGCTTGAGGTTCCTGTCGGCCAGGTCGATGATGGCGTCGGCGGAGCCGCTGACGAAGGTCGTGCCAGCGGCCAGCACCACGTCCACCGCGCCGATCAGGAACTCGGTCGTGCGGCGACCGTCGCGGATCCCCACTCCCGCCACCGTCGTCTCAACCCTGTCCGGGTTCGGATCGACGACACCAACCCTCTCGGGACCGAACACCTCCGAGACCCCTCGGACGATGGCAGGGTTGAACCCGACCACCCCCAGACGGGCCCAGCCGAAGCGGCATTTCAGCTCCTGGGCCAGCTCCCTGCCGCATCTCTCGGGCTCGTTGTTCTTGCAGTGGACGGTCCGGATGTCGCTGAGCAGACACCGGCACACAGCGTTGGCCGAGGCCAGGAAGCAGGCGCGGCTCGCGTCGTCGTCCAGGTCGAGCGCCAACGCCTCACCGACGGTCGATAGCTGAGCAGCAGGGCGGTTTGTGAACGCCTGGCCCCGAGCTCCACGGAAGCGCGCCTCGATGAGGCGCTCATGTCCAGTGGCGAGAGACAAGCTCACGCTGCCGGTCCGCCCGATGGCCTCCTCTGGGGACAGAGGCCCGGCTGTGATCTCGACGCGCTCACCCAAGAGGTCGTGTCGTTCGGCCAGCTCCGCGAGCTCCCCTCTCAGCCTCTCCAGGACACAGCTCATCGTTCACCTCGAGGCGGGGCCTGCAGCACAGCCAACGCGGAGGTGAGGCGCAGCGCCCGGATCACGAGCCCGTCTCCCGCCTATCCCCCTTCAACCGGCGGTAGTAGGAGTGGCTGGCATACAGGGCGGCCACCGGGTTGTGCCCCAACACCCTGTCCTTGGCCACCAGCACCGTCACCGGCGCCTCGGAGTGCTGGAAGAACACGCTGTCGTGACCAACGCAGAGGCCCACAGCGACGTTCAGCTGCGTCCCCACCTGCGCCAGCAGCCTGGCCTGGGCCACCGGGTTGCACAGCGACTCGTGGTGGCCTGGGCGAATCTTCTCCTCGTCAGCGAGTCCGATGACCTCCTTGGGGAGGGCGCCGAGCTTGCAGCAGACGCTCGACACCTCGAAGCCGTGGTGCACCAGGATGTCCTGCAACAGGCCCGCCTCGCGGGCCAGCCCGATGCAGAACGCTACGCCGAGGTGGCTGGCCCCGATGCGCCGGGCGAAGGCCATGGTCTCCTCGACCCGGGTGTCGCGGCAGTAGCCAGCGGCCTCAGTTCGCGCTGCTGCTGCGGCCAGCTCATGAAGATCCGGATCGAGGTAGCGCGCCCGGGCCTCCTCCAGCACGCTCGCCACACGTTCCCAGGCCATGGGGCAGCTCTGGCGGTAGCTCGCAGCCGCGGGGTCTTCGCGGCAGCTGCGATGCCCGCAGCGGGCACAGAACGGCCGGCGCACGGTCTCACTGTCCGGATTGATCATCGTCCCTGTCCTCATGTTGGCAGAGCCTCGGGGGGCCGAAGGAATGGGTGCAGCCGGGTTTGCCGCGCGAGCTCAGTCGATGAGCCCGAACTCCTTCATGCGTCGCCACAGCGTGGAGCGGCTGATGCCCAGCGCCGCGGCGGTCTCGGCCCGGTTCCAGCTATGTGCCTGTAGCAGCCGAGCGAGCCGCTGCGCCTCTGGGCTCTGCAGCTGGCCGGCCCCGGGATCGATCTCCGCCTCCATGATGGCGCGGACAGAGGGGCGGCGCACCGACGCCTGCTGCGAGCAGATCTCGGACTCAGGCAGCTTCCACAGCAGCTCCACCGCCCCCATCATCCGGCCGTTGCCGTCCCGAAGGGGGGCGGTCTGGACTCCGACCGGAGTCCTGCGCTGTGGGCCATCGACCAACCAGACCCGCCCCTCGCGGAAGGACTCCCCCGTCCCCAGGGTCCGCCGGAGAGCGCAGCCACGCTGGCAGGCGTCGGTCCGGAAGACCTCGTAGCAGCGACGCCCCAAGGCCTGGTGCTCAGCGATGCCCACGAGGTCTTCGGCCGCGGCGTTGAACGAGGTGATTCGCTGCTCTTCGTCCACCGAGAACACCGCCTGCTCGATGCTGTTCAGGACGAGGCGATGCAGTCCAGGGTCGTGTGTTTCGTTCATGGCGCACTCCTTCCGGCCAGCTCACTCGCGGCTTGGGCCCGAACCGTGACAGGCCCGGCACAAGGCACCGTCCTCCACAGGCAGCGAGACCATCACCGGCAGCTCGCCTGGGTAGAGGGGCGGCCACGCGGCCCCGCGCTCCCCCAGGCCGGTCCACTCGCGCCGCAGGGCGCGAGCCCGCAGCTCGGCTGACAGCTGCTGCTCCCTCTCCGCGTCCTGGCCAGCCACGGCGGGATCCATGTGGGGTTCGTGGCAGGTGAAGCAGGCGATGCGATCACCCTCGAGCAGGGCGAGCTCTTCGGGCAGTCCGGCGCGCACAGCCTCTGGGACGATCTTGTCGAGGTGGCTGTCGGCACCGAGATGTGCTGGCCCCCGATGGCACATGCCGCAGACTCCCTCGGGGCCCATGTGCAGCGAGGCCTCCGCTGGTGGAGCGCCGGGGGCGGGAACCTCGCCGTGGCAGGCCTTGCAGCTGGGATCTCCGGGATCCCGAGCGGAGGCGGGATTGTGGGGGAAGACACGCACCCTGGTCGGGGCGCCCTCCTCCGCGCGAGCTGCGTGGAGGAGCGAACCCGCCGTGAAGCACAAGGCGAGGAGCAGGACGGGCCACGTGCGGCTCACGGCTCCACCCCGTTGTCGCCGTGGCAGCTTGTACAGGAGGCCTCACCCTTCTCGCTCACGATGGCCCTGATGGCCTCCAGGTCCACGTCCGGGGTGCAGCCCAGCCGGTGCAGGGCGGCGAAGGCGTGGCACTCGGAGCAGTCCTCGAGCCCCCAGCCGGTGGGGTGTTCCTCTTCGGAGACCAGGATGCCCTCCACGCTCTCGCTCATGGAGCCCCGGGGGCAGGGGTCGTCGCCACAGGCTCCGAGGAGCAACGATGCTGCGAGCAGGAGGAATCGGCTCACCATGGCAGGCTCCCTCCCTGGTGACAGCGCGAGCAGGACGAGCCCGCATGGCAGGACGAGCAGCGCTGGGGATCCAGCCGTGCTTCCACGCCGTGGAAGGCGGAGAATCCCGGACCGTGTGGAGACTGGGCGGTGGCCCCGCGGGTCTCGTGGCAGCGCACGCAGGTGGCGGTGTCGTGGCAGCGGTCGCAGCTTGCACCGCGAGCCATGGCCTGCTCGCCGTGGTCCTGCTCCCAGGCCACCCGGTGGCTCTCCGGCAGGAGTGACTCCCGGCTGGCGTGGCATCGCATACAGGCGTCAGGCGCTCGCCGGGGAGCGTGCTCCACCTCCTGCAGGTGGCAGGCGTGGCAGCTGGAGCGCAGGGCAGAGATCGCGGGCTGTGGGTCCTCCGCACCTTCGAGCTTCGCGCCCACGGGATGGCAGTCCAGGCACTGCAGGCTGGCCCGCGCGAAGACTCGCTCGTGCGCCTGGTGGTCGAAGGGGAGCGGCTCGATCACAGGTGGCGATGAAGCTGTCTCCCCGTGCTGGGACCCCAGAGCCGGCCAGCCCAGCGCGAGCAGCGAGGCCGCAGCCAGCAGGATCACGATGCGAGGTCCAGGTGAGCTCATGGGCGCCCCCAGTCGCTGCGGCCCAACCTGGCGTTCAGCACCAGGCTGCCGCGATACCACGGAGCGAGGAGGGTGTCGGTCCCCGCTGCCAGCTCGGCGCCAAGGCCCAGGCGGCGCGCCATGCGCTCACCGACACGGTGCTGATCGAGGAAGGCCTCGGCCTGTAGGCGCGCCTCCCAGACCAGGCAGGCATCGCCGTCGAGCAGCTGCAGCTGGTATGCACCGGCGGTCCCGCTCACCCGGGCGCGGTCGCCGTTCCAGCCGGCGTCCAGGCCCCCCCCGCCAACCCAGGAACCGGCGATCGTCGCACCGGTTCCGAAGGCTCCCAGCTGGAGATCCCGACGCAGATCCCACCCCATGCTGGCTCGGGACAACCCTCCCAGCTGCTCGCTCTCCCCCGTGCGCAGCGTCGGTCCCCCGCTCAAGGATGCCGCCCACCCGGATCCCCGGAGCTGCCCCGACAGGCTGGCGATCCCGTACGCCTCCGGAGCGAGCCACTCGAAGGGGCTCCGCACGGCACCAGGGAATGTGGCCTGGGGCAGCCCCTCCCAGCGCAGGTCCGCAGCGAGGGTGAGCACCCGACTCGTGGGCAGCCTTCCCCAAAGGCCCGCCCGGATACCCAGGGGATCGTGATCGCTCGGCAGGCCCAGCTCGACCAGGGTGGTGAGCTGCTGGCCCTTCGCGCCGAAGAGCCCACCTCTGGCGTGCACGCGGTGGTCCAGGGACTCGTCGGCTCCTCTGATCTGGTAGCCCAGCGCCGCCTCGGCCGTGCGGGCACTCCGGGGGCGCAGGCGAAGCTCACCGCCGCCTGCGATCCCGAGTCCGGTCTCCCAGGTCTCAGGGTGCCAGAGCAGACCGCCCCAGGCGGAGAAGGAGAGGGGCTCTCCGTGCAAGGCGTCCAGCGAGAGCCCGTCCAGGTGGAGCAAGCCGCGGCTCTCCAGGCGTGTCATGCGCCCCATGCGG
>CAZHIK010000016.1:7791-26810 GCA_964532635.1 uncultured Enterobacterales bacterium | reverse complement strand
CCAGGCCATCGAGGGCCTCCACGTCCTCCAGATCCACCACCCGCACGCCGCGCTCAGCTCCGCGCTCGACCAGCAGCAGCACCACCTCCTGCTGCACATCGGGGAACACCAGGGTGCGGAAGCGCAGCACCCGCACGGTCCCCTGCTCTGCCAGCCAGCGCCGCAGCGGCTCGGTGTAGCGGACTTGGAGCAGCTCGGCGGGTACCACCATGGCCAGCCGGCCGCCCGGACGCAGGCGGCTGACGCCGTCCACCACGAAGGGGGCCCATGAGCTGGCATGCCGGGGGAGGGGAAGTCCCCAGCGCTCGAGCAGGGCCCGGGCGGCGGCGATGGCCCGGGAGCCCAGGTACTGGTAGCGCACGTAGGGGGGATTCCCGAGCACCAGGTCGTAGCGGTCTTCGGAGCCCAGGGCGTGCTCCAGGTAGTCGGCCTGCAGGACCGAGCCGTCGCCGCCCGCCTCGCGGTAGGAGTCCATGGCCCGGCGGGCCTTGTCGGCCTCGTCGGGCAGCAGCTCCACCGCTTCCACTCGCGGTGCGGGACCCGGAACCCGCCGAGCCAGCGCCCGCAGGAAGGCCCCATCGCCGCAGCTGGGCTCGAGGACCCGCTGCGGAGCGCAGCCCAGCCCCCAGCGCAGCAGGAAGCCCGCGATTGCGGCGGGCGTGTAGTAGCCGCCACGGAGCTTGTCGGGGGATTGGTCGGCGCGGAATCTCAGGGGGCGCCCCGCGTGGGCGGGCGGGGGTGAACCCCGCCCCATCGATGGGTCGTTTGCGAGTGTGTGGGCGGCCGCAACGGGCGGCCATCCCCGCCCGCGATCAGGAACCGAACAACTCCGCGTACACGGGCTCTTTGAACCCCACTGTCGCGGGCTTGCCGTCGATCTCCACCACAGGCCGCTTGAGGAGCATGGGATCGGCCTGCATCAGAGGCAGCCACTCGCTGTCACCCCAGGTCTTCTTCTCCGGGGGTTGGGCGCGGTAGGCGCCGCCCGAGGTGTTGCGCATGGGCTTGGAGCCGAACTCGGCCATCCAGGCCGCCACGCGCTCGGGCTCGGGGGTGGTCTCGCGGAAGTCGACCCAGGTGTACACGATGCCGTTGGCGTCGAGCCACTTGCGGGCCTTCTTGACGGTGCCGCAGCTGGGGATGCCGTAGAGGGTGACGCTCATGGGAGCCTCCTTGGTGGGAAGGCCCCGAGCGTATCCCGTCCCGCCCCACCCGCTACCAACCGCGGCTGGGCTCCCAGGCCGAGACCTCGCCCGA
This sequence comes from uncultured Enterobacterales bacterium, assembly GCA_964532635.1. Taxonomy (GTDB): domain Bacteria; phylum Myxococcota_A; class UBA796; order UBA796; family JAFGLY01; genus CALDOK01. The sequence continues at coordinate 25,553 of CAZHIK010000016.1, read as the reverse complement.
GCTTGGCTGCACGGTGAAGACGTAGTTGACGGTGCCGGGGTGGTCGGGATCCGTCACGATGTTCAGGCCCGACGAGGTGCCGGCGTAGGTCTGTGCGGCGGCGCTGAGCACGTGGAGGCCGTCCAGCTCCACGACCCACAGGGTGTCGTCGGGATCGATGTACGAGATCTCGATGCTGCCTTCCATCCAGCCGTTCTCCGCAGCATCCTTCAGGTAGGAGCTCATCCATACCCAGCGAGTCTCGGGCACCGCGACGACGAAGGTGACGGGATGCCAGGTGCCCTCGTTGTCGGCAGGGCAGGACCAGCGGGCGGTGCCGGGGCCGTCGTACTCGGCCTCGAGGCCCTCGATGCTCACCCAGTGGAGGTCGAAGGGCACCCACAGGCTGTGCTCGACCTCGGCGTCCACCTCGTCGATGACGCTTGGGAAGGGGTCGCAGGTGCCGCATTCGACGCAGGTCTCGTCGAGGTAGGTGTCGGCCTTCGGAGCGGAGGCGGTCAGCAGGGCGAGGGCGATGGTGGTGGAAACGAACATGGGGTTCTCCATGGTGAGTCGGGCGGCTCTGCGTGGCACCACGCCAGCAGCGCCGGGCCGCGTTCGGTCGGAGAGGATGCAAGGTCGATGCCCGGCTCGAGGTTCGGCTTCCGGTAGGTCGAAGATCCCCGTTCTGGGCGCTCTATGCTCGAGTGCGCCCTCGAGGAGGGGCGCGGGAACCCAACACTGTTGTGCATGGCTGTGGTCAGGAACCTGCACTGTCGTGTAGGGCGAGCGCGGTCGCCCCTATTCGATGAGCTTCGGATCCAGCAGGTAGGCCACCCCCAAGCAGTGCTCCTCCAGGACCACGCTGTCGCCGTCGCCGGTCGGGAAGACCACCCCCTGCAGCTTCACCATGGCCAGGGCATCCGGGCAGTAGCCTGCCTCTGGGTCCTCCCAGCCGCGGGCCCGCACCTGGATGAACGCCCGGCCTGCGGTCGCCTCGTAGTACTCGATGTGCTCGTCGGTCTCCCGGGGATGCACGGGCGCCTGGGTGTCCCCGTAGGGCGGGTGGTTCCGGTGGCGCCAGTCGGCTCGGATCACATCGATCTGGACATCCTCGCCCACCGTCAGCGCGGCTGTGAACGTGTCATCCGGTCCGCAGATGGCGTTGGCGTTCGGCAGCTCCCAGTCGATCCACAGGGTGTGGGTGATCTCCGGGTGGTCCCAGGCCGCCACGTAGGCCCAGCCGTGGCCCGCGTAGCCTGCCAGCTGGTTCAGCTCCGCCTCGAAGCCCGGCCGCAGCGACAAGTCCAGCGGCGGGAGGCCCCCGCTGTCTCCGAGCGGGCCCTCCGTGCAGGCGGTGGCCAAGAGCACCATCCAGGCTCCAGTACGACGCATCGTGCCCTCCCGGTCCGGGGACACCAGGAGCATACCAGGCGTGGGGTGCCCCCCGCTTCTTGCCCTGGCCCCACCCCCGACATACCCGGGGCCTCTCTCCCGACGCCCCTCACAGGATGCCCCCATGAGCACCCCCGACGAGTCCCGCTCTCGCAACTTCATCGACGAGATCATCGCGGCCGACGTGGCCGCGGGCACCAACGGCGGCCGCGTGGTCACGCGCTTCCCGCCCGAGCCTAACGGCTACCTGCACATCGGCCACGCCATGGGCATCAACCTGGCCTTCGGCATGGCCGCCAAGTACGGCGGCAAGTGCAACCTGCGCTTCGACGACACCAACCCGGCCACCGAAGACACCGAGTACGTCGAAGCCATCGAGCGCGACATCCGCTGGCTTGGCTTCGACTGGGGCGGTGTTGCCCTGTACGCCTCCGACTACTTCGAGCAGCTGTACCAGTGGGCGATCTCCCTCATCGACAAGGGCCTGGCCTACGTCGATGATCTCTCCCTGGACGAGATGCGCGCCCTGCGCTCCGGCTCCGACACCCCCGATCAGCCCAGCCCCTACAGGGACCGCTCTGTCGAGGAGAACATGGACCTGTTCCGCCGTATGCGGGCCGGTGAGTTCGACGACGGCTCGCGGGTGTTGCGGGCCAAGATCGACCTGGCCAGCCCCAATCCGCTGCTGCGCGACCCGGTGATGTACCGCATCCTCCACGAGCCCCACCACCGCACCGGCACCGAGTGGCCCATCTACCCGATGTACGACTGGGCCCACGGCGAGTCGGACGCCATCGAGGGGGTGACCCACTCCACCTGCTCCCTCGAGTTCGACGTGCACCGCCCGCTGTACGACTGGTTCGTGCGGGCCCTCGAGATCCCCGAGCCCCCGCGGCAGTACGAGTACGGCCGCCTCAACATCAGCTTCACCGTGCTGTCCAAGCGCTGGCTGAAGCTGCTGGTCGATCAGGGCCACGTCTGTGGGTGGGACGACCCGCGCATGCCCACCATCGGTGGCATGAGGCGCCGGGGCTACTCCCCGGCCAGCCTCCGCAACTTCTGCGACCGGGTGGGTGTGTCCAAGCGCGACGGCGTGGTGGACGTCACCCTGCTCGAGCACGCGCTGCGCGACGATCTCAACGCCCACTCCAAGCGCGTGATGGGTGTGCTGAACCCCGTCAAGCTGGTCATCACCAACTACCCCGAGGACGCCGAGGAGGTCTTCGACGCCCCCTACATGCCCAACGATCCGAGCGCCGGCTCCCGCCCTGTGCCCTTCTGCCGGGAGCTGTGGATCGAGCGTGACGACTTCCGCGAGGAGAGCTTCCGCAAGTGGCGCCGGCTGGCCCCCGGCAAGGAGGTTCGCCTGCGCTACGCCTGCTACGTCACTCTCGACGAGATCGTCAAGGACGAGCAGGGCGAGGTCATCGAGCTGCGCTGCACCTGGGACCCCGAGTCCCGGGGCGGCAACACCCCCGATGGCCGCAAGGTCAAGGGCACCATCCACTGGGTCTCCGCCCGCCACGCCGTGCCCGCCGAGGTGCGGCTGTACGACCGGCTCTTCTCCACCGAAGCCCCCCGTGACGTGGAAGAAGGTCAGGACTGGCTGGACAACCTCAACCCCGGCTCGCTCACCGTGCTCGAGCGCTGCTTCATCGAGCCCAGCATGGAGGGCGCTGCCTCCGAGAGCCGCTGGCAGCTCGAGCGGCTGGGCTACTTCTGCGTGGACAACGTGGCCTCGAGCGTCCACAAGCTGGTGCTCAACCGCACCATCGCCCTGCGGGACTCCTGGGCCCGCCGGTCGGGCAAGTAGGCCGTGCAGCGCCTCGGCTGCTGGCTGCAGGGGGTCACCGACCACCTCACCCGACACTGGAAGCAGCACCTGCTGCCCTTCGGGCTGGTCTTCCTGGGCATGGTCCTGTTCGGCTGGACCATGATCATGTTCTGGGTGCTCATCTTCGGCGGCACCTTCGCGCTCATCGGGCTGGGGTACGAAGAAGCCGCCATGATCTGCTTCTTCGGCGTCGCGGCCCTGGGCAGCCTGACCATGTTCACCTTCCAGCTGGTCGGGGCCGTCTTCTTCGTGGGCTACGGCCGGCTCGCTCTGCGCCTGCAGCAGGGCCACGCCACCACCTGGAAGGAGCTGCTGTGGGGCTTCCGCCACCCCTTCCGCTCCGTGGGGCTCATCTTCGTGGTGCTGTTGATGGTCTTCGCCTCAGCGAGCCTGTTCTACCTGCCTCTGATCTTCCTGGGCGGCTGGATCATGCTCGCGCTGCCGTCGGTGGTCGATGGCGATCGCGGGCTCATCGGCGGGCTTGGCCGTGCCTGGGTGCTGACCGGGCGGGCCTACGTCGAGCTCATGATCCTGGCCGTGGTCACGGGGTTGGCCGGCCTGGTCATGGGCGGCTTCCCGATGGTGGGTCCCGTCGCGGTGCCCGTCTTGGGTATCATCATCGGAGCGGTCACCTACGACCTGATGATGCGGGAGTAGCCCATGGACAACCTCGGCTCCTGGCTGAGTGCCACCAAGGACCACGTGGTGAACCACTGGCAGGAGCACGTGGTGCCCCTGGTGATCATGTTCGCTGCGAGCATGGTGGTAGGCCTCGGCGCCACGGCGCTGTTCATGGTGGCCGGCATGTTCGTCAGCCTGGTGGCTGCGATCACCCAGAGCGGCGTGATGTCGATGCTGGCCGCCTTGCTCTTGTTCGGGCTCTGCATGCTGCTCCTTGTGGTGCTCTCGCTGGCTCTGGTGCCCGTCTACATGGGGCACGTGCGGGTGGCCTTGCGCGCCCATCGCGGTGAGCCGCCCGACTCGGCCGATCTCACCTGGGGCTTCCGCAACCTGGGCAAGGTCGCGGTGTTCACGGTGCTGTCGTTCACCATCAGCATGGTCGCCATGATGCTGTGCTACTTCCCGGCGCTGCTGGTGGGTGTGGCCCTGATGTTCGCAGTGCCGGCCATGGTCGACCGGGACCTGGGGGCCGTCGAGGCCATGAAGCTCTCCTGGGAGCTGGCCCGGCCGCGTTTCTTCGAGCTGCTGGTGCTGTGGTTCCTGTACGTGGCGGTGTCGATGATCGCTTCGTACATCCCCTTGGTCGGCCCCTTCATCGCTGTGATCGCGTACGTCGGGGCGATGGTGGTCATCTACGACGATCTGGTCCAGCGTGATCACTTCCCCGCGTAGCTGAGCGGGTCCAACCATGCCCGAACTCCCCGACGTCACCGTCTACGTCGAGCGCCTCGAGGCCTTGCTCGTCGGTCGCCCTTTGCTGGGCGTGCGCTCCAAGAGCCCCTTCCTGTTGCGCACTGTCGATCCACCCCTGTCAGCGGCCCACGGTCTCGAGCTCCGCGCGGTACGGCGCCTGGGCAAGCGCATCGTCTTCGCCTTCGACGATGAGCTGTCCCTGGTGCTGCACTTGATGGTGGCGGGGCGGCTGCGCTGGCGGAAGCCCAAGGCCGGCATCCCCGGTCGCATGGGCCTGGCGGCCTTCGACTTCGAGCATGGCACCCTGCTGCTCACCGAAGCCAGCAAGAAGAAGCGCGCCTCGCTGCACGTGGTCCAGGGCCCCGACGCCCTGGTCCCCTTCGACCGTGGCGGCCTCGAGGTGCTCGAGGCCGACCTCCCCGCGTTCACCGAGGCGCTGTTGCGCGAAAACCGCACCATGAAGCGCGGGCTGACCGATCCCCGGCTGTTTTCGGGCATCGGCAACGCCTACAGCGACGAGATCCTGTTCCGAGCGCGCATCTCTCCCATGCGCCTCACGCGCAAGCTCTCCGCCGAAGAGATCGAGCGCCTGTACCACGCGTGCCGGGGAGTGCTCACGGCCTTCACCGACACCCTGCGGGCCGAGGTGGGCGACGGCTTCCCCGAGAAGGTCACGGCGTTCCGCGACGACATGGCGGTCCACGGCCGCTACCGGAAGCCCTGCCCGGAATGTGGAGCCCCCATCCAGCGCATCGTCTACGCCCAGAACGAGTGCAACTACTGCGCCGCCTGCCAGAACCAGGGTCGGCTGCTGGCGGATCGAGCCCTGAGCCAGCTGCTCAAGAAGGACTGGCCCAAGACCCTCGATGAGCTCGAGCAGGTGCGCACCCTGGGACCGAGCCGAGGGCGGCGATAGGCTCCACTTCGGAGGTGAGCGTGAGCGAAGATCTGAAGACCATGCTCCACTCGGACTTCTTCGTGGAGTTTCGCGACATCGACAAGGAGCCCGCAGTCGACGATCGCGAACGCCTGGACACCCTGCTGGACTGGCTGGGCCTCGAGCGCCTGGGGGCGAACTGGCGGACCATTGATCGCCAGCGCGCCGAGCTGCTGTTGGACGATGTACTCCGCGAGGAGCTGATGGGGGGCTGGAAGGTGCGACATCCGGTGCCGCACACCCAGATCCTCGAGCGCTTCCTGGCCAACTTCGATCTCGCCCAGGCCCGCTTCTACACCAACGTCGATGACTGGAACGACGACAACGCCTCGAGCTGGACCCCCTTCACCAAGGGCGGGCTCTGCGTCTGCATCGCCTGCTGCGATGGCGTGAGGGTCGGGATGCTCTGGACCGACCAGTAGGCTCCACGCGTCAGCGAGGCTCCACCAGCTGGTACAGATCCTCGATCCAGCCCGAGCGGCCCATCAGGTGCTCGCCCTGGAAGTCCAGGTGCCACACCACGGTGCCGTCCGGCGCGATCTCCTTGACCTTGCCCGCTGAACCGAGCGTGTGCAGCGTGTTGCCGCTGGGCAGCCGCCACACGTCACCGTTGAGCGCGCCGGGCTCGTCCTCGAGGCGACCGTAGTTCCAGACCTCGGTCAGGGTCTCGGCGTCGTGGTCGATAGCGTACTCGCGCGCCATCTGAACCGCGCTCGGACCGTGACCGCCCGAGTGCAGCAGGAGGGTGCCGTCTTCGGTGATGGAGATGCCGTGCTGGAAGGTGAACTGGGCGTCGGCGGGATCGAAGGCGTAGCCGCTGCCGATCTCGCCTGCCCACCACAGGTTGTCACCCGTGGCGCGATCGATGCTGATCACAGTGCTCTCGTCCCAGAAGCTGCCCAGGTAGCTGTCGGTGCTCGCATCGTAGAACAGGCCGTTGGTGGCGCAGTAGGCGCCGGCCGAGCCAGGGTAGTCCTCGCCGCAGGCCCAGATCACGTCGACCTCCGAGGCGCCCGGGGCCAGCTCCACCAGGGCCTCGCCCCCCGCTACGTGGTACTGGCTGCCCCATGCGATGGTGCCGTCGGGCAGCTCCACGAAGGCGTGGACGATGCCGTCGGTGGGGATGACTTCGATCTCGGCGTCCAGGGTGCGGCGGTGCACGGTGGAGCCGACACCGCGGCTGCTGCCCCAGTCGAGCCAGTAGGTGCTCTCGTCCCACAGGATGGTTCGACCATCCACCGAGACCTGGGCGAACAGGGTCCAGTGCTCGTCGGGAGCCACGATGGCCCACACGGGCCGGCCCTTTCGGTCCACGATGAAGGTCCAGTAGTCGCCTGGGTTCCAGCTTCCAGTCTGCTGGCAGATGCTGGTGAGCAGGTAGTTGCCTTCGGGATCCCAGCCGTCGGGATCGGCGGTGACGAGGGTCGCGGGGGGCAGCAGGCCCGGCAGCGGGCCGGTGGTGAGGGGATCGCCCTCGAAGATCTCCGAGCCCGCTTCGGTCTCGACCGCCACGCGCCACTGCACCGGGGTGTTGTAGGGGATGCCCAGCAGGATCTGCTCGTGCTCACCCGCGCTGGCCTCGAAGGGCGGGGTCTGGAGCCACTCGCCCTCATCGAAGCTGTACTCGACATGCGCGGTGCCCGCGGTGCTCTGCTCCCAGGAGACGTACGGCATGCTGGCCACCTCCTGGTGCAGGCGCCAGGTGCCAGGGGAGACCTCACCGCCGTCGGGATCGGGGTTGGGGCCGCAGGCCCACATGGGTGCGGCCAGGAAGATCAGCTGGAGGGGCAGTCGGTGGGTAGACATGGCTCTCTCGCTGTCCGTGCTTGGTAGCAACGCACGCGGTGAGCATCTTGGGGCGACTTACTTCAGCGCGCCCCATCCAGGTACAGGTCGAACTGCTCGAAGTTGTCGGTCATGTCCGACACCGCCATGTTCAGGGCCACGTCTTCGGGCACGTTGTCCTGCTCGAAGACCAGCCACATGGCCTGCAGTCGGTAGCTGGCTTCGCCCCGGGGCAGGAACAGGTTGAGGTAGTACTGCTCCTGGATGGTGATCCAGTCGAAGTTGACCTCCGGGGGTGCCACGAACCAGTTGCGCATCACCATGCTGCTGCCCTCGTCCAGATCCACCCACAGGTACTGGCTGTGAGCGTTCGAGGTGCTGGTGATGCCCAGGGCGTAGCCGGTCACCATCTCCTCGAGGGCCTCGAGGCGCTCGCACTCCTGGTCCAGGAAGCACTGCTCGTCGCTCAGGTACTCGCGGCTGTACTCCTCGTACAGCTCGGGGAAGACCTCGTCCTGGTCCACGCCCGCCACGGCGTAGGCGCTCTCGTTGACCGGGTGCTCCGAGCGGTGGGCCATGGCCAGGCCCAGGATGCCTTCCACCGAGCGGGATGATCCATCCAGGCTGTCCACTGTCTCCTGGGTCAGATCGGTGACCACGTAGCCCTCGGTGGCCTCCTCCCAGTGCACATCGAGCCAGGCCAGCAGGTTGGCCATGCCCGCCTCCATGGCCGCTGTGTCCTCGTCGGCGTGGTGGCTGTACAGGTAGCCACACAGCTCGTCCAGGTCCTCCGGCGCGTCTGGCGGAGGCTTGCAGGCGAGGGCGGCGAGGGCGAAGAGAGGGAGCAGCGGGCGCATGGCGCCATGGTAGCACCCGGTGGCTGGTGCTACCCGCCCGTCCCCCGGAACTTGTCCTCGTCGTCGCGGAAGTAGAAGTTGAAGGTGGTCAGCGAGCCATAGGCTCGGGTGATCTGGGCCTGCATCTCGGCCTTCTGGGCCTGTGACAGGCTCTTGTTGCTGTTGAGCTTCTGCTCGAGCACGCGCAGCTTGTCGCGCACGGAGGTGATCTTCTTGAAGAAGCTCAGGGTGGACACCGCCCGCACCTCGCGCCCCTGGTCGTCCTCGAACAGGATGCGGCCGTTCATCATGCCGCGGGCGATGGTGACATCGCTCCGGCCCTGCTCCTCGCGCATCACATCCCGCACCGCCTCGCTCACCAGCTCGTACAGCGTCGCTTCGTCCATGATCACTCCCGTGGGCTAGAGGGTCCCAAGCTAACCCGAGCCCCGCCACGGGAGACACCATGCCCATCCCTGTCGAACGCGCCCGCGGCGCCTTGCTCGGCCTCGCCCTGGGCGACGCCTGGGGACAGCCCCTCGAGTTCCTGCAGGGTCGGCGGGTTCGCACCCAGCCGGTGAGCCTCGAGCCGGGGATCTTCCGCTGGACCGACGACACCCACATGGCCCTGTACCTGGCCGAGGCCCTGCTCTCGCTGCCCCCTGGGCCCTTCGACGAGCAGGCCTTCGGAGACGCTGTGGCGGCCCGATGGGTGGCCTGGCTGCACGATCCGCTCACCCCCAGCACCGCGCCGGGCAACACCTGCCTGCGAGGGATGCAGCGCTTCGAGGCCACCGGCGACTGGCGCAGCAGCGGCGACCCTCGTTCGGACGGCTGCGGCGCCGTGATGCGCATCGCGCCCCTGGCCCTGGCCCTCGAGGGCGTGGCGCTGACCAGGGCAGCGCAGATCCAGGCCGCCATCACCCACGCGCACCCCAACGCCGTCGAGGCGGCGGTCGCTGCCAGCCATCTGCTCCGCTGGACCCTGGAGCAGGGCCGCTTACACGTTGAGCTGGTGCAGCGGGCCGTCACCCAGCTGCGGGGCACGTGGTGCCGTGGCGGCGTGGTGGCGGACGCCCTGCTGGCGGCCATCGACTTCACCTCCCTCTCTGGCCAGGACTGGCTGGACGAGCCCTCCATCCCCACCGGTGATGGAGGCTGGCGATCGGCGTCCGCGCTGGGGCTGGCCGTGACCGCGGCCCTGTACTGGGGCCAGGACTTCACCACCGCCGTGGATCGGGCCGCCCGCATCCACGGGGACTCCGACTCGGTGGCCTGTCTGTGTGGCATGTTCCTCGGGGCCGCTGGTGGCACCGCGGTGCTGCCCCCGGCCTGGCTCGCCCCCCTGCCCGAGCGCGAGCGCATCGGGCAGCTGGCGGAGCGCCTGGTCGCGCGGGCTACATGAATGGGATCTTCTTGCGCGCCTTGACCTGGCGGCCGTACTCCCGGATGCGCGCTTCATCGGCCTCACTCAGGGGCCCGGCCTCCAAGGCGGCCAGGTTCTCCTCGAGCTGCCGCCGGTCCTTGGGCCCGGTCCACGCCGCATGTACGTGGGGGCTGGACAGCACGAAGCGGTAGCACTCCGCCGGGGTCAGGGGCTCACCCAGGCCAGTGATGGGCGTGATCAGCTGGCGCCAGGAGGTGTTTGTGTAGGACAGCACCAGGGGATTGCGTGCTGCCAGGTGGGGGAAGATGTCCTGCTCGGCGCCGGGGTGCTTGGCGTTGTAGCGGATCATGAAAGCGTCCAGGATGGAGTCCGCTGCCAGGCGCCCCGCGCGGGGCCGATCGTGGATGCTGCAGCCCAGCGCCGTGATCTTGCCCTCGCCCTTCAGCTTCAGCAGCTCGTTTTGCAGGCCTTGGCCGAAGGCGGCCCCCCGGCCCAACCAGCCCAGCAGGTACAGATCGAGGTGGTCCAGCTGCAGCTTGCGCAGTGCTCCCTCGACGCTGCGCCGCACCATGCCCGCGGTGTAGGCCGTGCCCAGCATGGCCACCACGTGCCGGTCGCGTTCCCGGGCCACGACCGAGCGGATCACGGGGGTGGCGGTCTTGTATCGGGGGGTCCACAGCCACAGGTTGGCTCCTCGCTCGGCTGCGTAGAACGCGTCTGCGGCCTTCAGGCCGTAGTTGCTGGCGATGCCCAGGCGCAGCACGCGCTTTCCCACGTGAGGAAGATCGCAGTGTCCGAAGTCGCGCTGCGAGGATGGCTGGTTCATGGGATACTCCCCGTGGAATGTCAAGCTGGTGTGAATCTGGCTTCGAGTTCGCTGTGCGACCGCCGATTCCTCTCGTGATAACCTCGGCGGTCGTCAGGAGGCTGTAATGAGGAATGCCCTCGCGTTGACCATGCTCGTGATGCTCGGCTGCACGCCGGACCCGGTTGTCGACGACACCGCTCCGCCGGAGGACACCCAGCCGGACGTCATCGACGTGGACGAAGACGGCTACCCCGAGGACGAGGACTGCAACGACCGCGACGCATCCATCAACCCGGGTGCCGAGGAAGTCTGCGACGGGGTGGACAACGACTGCGACGATGCCATCGACGAGGATCTCCTCACCACCTGGTACCCGGACGAGGACGAGGACGGCTTCGGTCCCGACGACAGCGGCGAGGATCTCTGCGAGCAGCCCGAGGGCTGGGTCGGGGATGCCGGCGACTGCGACGACACCCGCGACGACGTCTACCCGGGCGCCGACGAACCCTGCGACGGCATCGACAACGACTGCGACGACGAGATCGACGAGGACGGTGAGTCCACCTGGTACCAGGACAGCGACGGCGACGGCTACGGCGACGCTGCGGTCTCCCAGGTGGCCTGCAACCCCGGCGAAGGCTGGGCCTCCAGCGACGACGACTGCGACGACGCCCGCGACGACGTCCACCCCGACGCCGAGGAGGTCTGCGACTACGCGGACAACGACTGCGACGACGCGGTGGACGAGGACGTCACCATCACCTTCTACGCCGACGACGACGGCGACGGCTGGGGCGACGAGACCACCACCACCCAGGACTGCGAGGCCCCCTCCGGCTACGTCGACCAGGCTGGTGACTGCGACGACTTCGACAGGGACGTCAACCCCGACGCCAGCGAGATCTGCAACGAGATCGACGACGACTGCGACGGCACCACCGACGAGGGCGTGACCACCACCTACTACGCCGACCTGGACGGTGACGGCTGGGGCGACGAGAGCAACCCCGTGGAAGCCTGCGAGGAGGGTGCTGGTGTGGTCTCGGTGGTGGGTGACTGCGACGACAGCAACGCCGCCCTCAACCCCGATGCCGCCGAGCGCTGCGATGGCTACGACAACGACTGCGACGGCGTCACCGACAACGACGACGCGGTGGATGCCTCCACCTGGTACGTCGACGGCGACGGCGACGGCTACGGCGATCCCTCGGTCACCACCACCGCCTGCAGTCAGCCGAGCGGGTACGAGTCCGACAGCTCCGACTGTGACGACAGCGACGCCAGCATCAACCCCGCGGCCACCGAGGTGTGCGACAGCGTCGACAACGACTGCGACGGTGACGCCGACGGTGGCGCGGTGGACGCCGCCACCTGGTACGTGGATGACGACGGCGACGGCTACGGCGCCGCGGGCACCAGCGACACCCAGGATGCCTGCTCCCAGCCCACCGGCTACGCCGCCACCACCGACGACTGCGCCGACGACGACTTCACGGTCAGCCCCGGGGCGGCCGAGGTCTGCGACGGCATCGACAACGACTGCGACTGGCTGACCGATACCGACGATCCCGACATCACCGACGCCGTGGTCTACTACCCAGACGCCGACAGAGACGGCTACGGAGACAGCAGCGGCGGCACCGCGTCTTGCATCCCCCCCCTTGGCTGGGTGGACGCCAGCCTCGCCACCGACTGCAACGACCTCGACTCGAGCATCAACCCCGCTGCCGTCGAGATCTGCGACGCCGTCGACAACGACTGTGACAGCCTGGTCGACGATGATGACTCCTCCCTGGTGGGCGCCGACAGCTGGTACGTCGACAACGACGGCGACGGCTACGGCGACGCTGCCGACACCGTGGACGCCTGCGTTGCCCCCTCCGGCTACATTGCCGACGACAGCGACTGCGACGACACCGACGCGACCATCAACCCCGACGCCGACGAGTACTGCGACGGCGTCGACGAGGACTGCGACGGCACCATCGACGACGGCGCCCTCGATCTGGTGGACTTCTACTACGACGGCGACGGCGACGGCTATGGCGATCCCCTGGACTCCACCTGGGCCTGCAGTGCCCCCACGGGCTTCGTGGCCGACAGCAGCGACTGCGACGACGGCGACGCAGAGGTTCATCCTGGGGGAACCGAGGTCTGCTCCGGCGTGGACGCCGACTGCGACGGTGTTACCCCCGCCCTGTGCACCAGCTGTGCCGAACACCTCGACGCCGACCCTTCGGCGACCGATGGCCTCTTCGTGGCCGACCTCGACGGCACGGGGGGCGGCCATGACGTGTGGTGCGACATGACCACGGATGGCGGCGGCTGGACCCTGGTGCAGCGCACGGTGTGGGACTGGAGCGACAGCTCCCTGCTGCTCACCGACTGGGCAGACTGGCTGGGCGTCACCCTGGGCGATCCCGATGAGGGCTACGCCTACCGCATGGCGGGTGAGCTCTGGACCGGCCTCAACGTCGATCTCGACCACCTCATCGTGCACGTGGCCCGCGACAGCGCCGATGGGACCGACTGCGATCCTCTGTACTACAGCGGCACCAGCGGCTTGCTCACCATCACCAGCACCACCGCCCAGGTCACCGGGCTCAGCTCATCGGTCACCATCGCGAGCAACAACTCCATCAGCACCACCGATAGTGGCCCCAACAGCAGCTGCGTCAACAGTCCCAACAACGGCGTTCCCTGGTACGACGGTGGCTGCGGCCTCACCTGCCCCACCTACAAGGGCGCGGCCTGGACCGACGAAGCCCACCCCATGGCGTCCTACCTCGACACCGACATGGACGAGTACGGCAACTACGACACCGACGTCTGTCCGTCGGGTTCCGCCCTGGGCAACGGCGCCTCGGGCACCGGTGCCTACGAGGGCGTCAACGTGATGGAGTACTACCTGCGCTAGGCGCCGCCCGAGCCGACGTACTGACGGTGCAGATCCCCTTCGGGGTAGACCCAGATCTCGTCGAAGACCCACACGGCCTTCTGGTCCTCGTCGGTGACCACCACGTACAGACCCAGCACATCCCCGATCCCGTTGCTGGGCTCGGGGCAGGTGATCGTCACGGTGGGTGAGCCGGTCAGGGGCTCGATGATCAGCCCGTCGTCGCCGGACCAGGCGTAGTCGAGGACCTGCCCGTCGGCGTCGTAGGCGAGCACCGAGACCATGATGGTCTCACCGGGCTCGCAGGCGGTCTGCGCCAGATCGATGCCGCCCACCACGTAGGGGTCCGTGTACAGCTCGATGCAGTCGTCGGCGTAGTCTCGCAGCCCGTCGCAGTCGTTGTCGATGCCGTCGCAGTACTCGACGGCGCCCGGGTGGACCTCGGGGTCATCATCGTCGCAGTCCCGCTGCATCTCCGTGTAGGCGTCGCCGTCGTCGTCGTACAGCGACGAGCCTTCGTCGATCACCCCGTCGCAGTCGTTGTCCTTGTAGTCGGGGAGCTCGTGGGCGCCGGTGTAGACCTCATCGTCGTGGTCGTTGCAGTCGCCCTGCTCCTCGCTGAACGAGTCGCCGTCGTCGTCGTAGCTCGGAGTGCCCTCGTCGATCACCCCGTCGCAGTCGTTGTCGCGTCCGTCGGCGAGCTCGGCCGCGTGGGGGTAGGTGTCCGCGCTGTCGTCGTCGCAGTCGTAGTTGCCGTCTTCGTCCGCGTCGGCCTGATCACCCCAGCCGTCGCCGTCGTCGTCGCTGGGGGGGTAGTCCGCGTTCCAGAGCACCGTGGTGCTGGCGTGGCCGATCACGCCCGAGGTGTCCGAGACCTGAACCTTGATGGTGTCGGACCCCACGCCCACGTAGCGGTAGGGGACATCGACGATCACGAAGCCGGAGGCGTCGTCGGCGTCGCAGTGAGCCACCGAGGCTCCCGCAGCCTGCACCATGGACTTGATCCGGCAGGTCAGGGTGTCGGCGGGCTGGTCGAGGTCGAAGATGTTGATCTGGACCTGCAGGCTGTCCTCTTCGCCGCCGAACCACTGGAACCCGGGGCCCGGGCTGCGGACCACCGCGGTGGGCGGCTCGTTGTCCGAGACCACGCCGGTGTTGGCCTCGAGGTCCACCTCAACCAGCGGGGAGTCGGCGTCGTCGGACTGGATGAGCAGGGTGCAGGAGGCTGGGTCGCTGTCCGTCGGCGTGTAGGTGACCTCCACGAAGGTGGAGATCCCCGGCTCGAGCACGCTGGTGGCGCCCTCCGAGCCCAAGGCCGTGATGGCGAAGGACTCGGCGCAGCCGTCCAGGGTCGGCTCCTGCAGGGTGAGCTCGCCGTCGCCGGTGTTTCTGACAGCGATGGTGGCCGTCCCTGCGCTGCCCTCCCAGAGGTGGCCGTAGTCGTGGCGGCGGGGCTCGACCCGGACATCGGCGACGCCCAGGCGGCCCTCGCCCACCAGGTAGACGATGCGCTTCGAGAGCAGCGGGTCGGCGTGGTAGCTCGGGGCGTCTCTGGAGTCTTCTCCCAGCTCCTGCGTGCCGGTGCGGACGATGAGGGAGCCCCACAGGGTGCCCAGCTCGGCGGGGGTGAAGGTCAGTTGCAGCGGCAGGCGGCAGCCTTCGTGGAGCACCGCCAAGGCGCCCTCGGCCGTCTCTGTGCCCTCGGGACACTCCAGCTCTTCCAGGGACCAGCTCACCGAGAAGTTGGGGTCCGATCGATCGCTGGTGCCCATCTCCAGGGCGGTGAGGCCCATGGGGAGCTGCCCGAGGTTGGACAGCCACACCGTGCGGGTGGCGGCGCCGTGCAGCCCCACCTCGCCGAACTCCACCGCATCGGTGGAGACCCCCAGGCGGGGGAAGTCGTAGCGGCTGGCCGGCTCGGGGGCGCTGCAGGCCACGGTGAGGGCCAGCAGGAGGGCAGTGGAGGTGCGGATCGAGTGCATGGCGACTCCGTGGCTGGTGCGTCACGAGAGTCGTGTCCTGGCGCCTGGAACCTGATCGTCTGGAGGATCAGTCCACGTAGAAGTACACCATCTGCTGGGACCGTTCGGTGAAGCAGAACCCCAGCCCGGAGCTGTAGGTCATCCAGACGGCGGGGATGGGGGCTCTGTCGTTGCTGTCCCACTTCGCCGGGCGGCCGTAGGTCTCGAGCACCTCTCGCTGGGCGCTGTGGACCGTGATCCCTTCGCTGGTGGCGCCCGGGAAGGGCTCGTAGGCCCGGGTCTCGAAGCCGCCCGGTATGCCGCTGTAGCAGTACAGCGCGTCCAGCTCACGGCCGTCGAACTTCACGCTCATCCCCAGCTTCGGGTAGGTCCAGTACAGCCCCATGCTGGTGTCATCCACCATGGCGGGCTCTCCCAGCCGACGCTTGACCTTGGCCTTGCTCATGCCCAGCGTGACGTTGCCCGCGCCTTCACCCGCACGAACCTCGATGCTGCGCTCACCGTCCATGGCCTGGGCCCACTGCTTGTGGGCACAGCCCGCGGTGAGCAGCAGGCTGGAGAGCAGCAAGGAAAGGGCGGAAGTGTTCATCCTGGACCTCCGAGTAGCTCATCGGACCGGGAGCATGGACGCTGTATCTTCGGCCTGGTTCCCTCAGGGGCTCAGCTCGATCTCCACCAGCTGGATCTCCCCCTCCCAGTCGGCCGGGGCGCGGAAGTAGCTCAGGTAGACGAAGCGGCCGTCCTCGCGGTCCAGCTCGGGGTGGAGCATGCCGCCGTAGGCGGTGGAGCCGTCGTGGCTGGACTGGGCCATGAACACCGCCTCGTCGCCGCTCCAGGGCCCCTCGAGCCGTTCGGCGGTGCGCAGGTAGACCCGGTCGTCCATGGGCGTGTTGTAGGCCGCCAGGTAGCGCTCCAGCAGGGGATTCCAGTGCACGCTGAGCATGGTGTGGGCGTCGAAGACCGGCTCGGCGTTGGCGGGATCGCTGCTCCAGCGTTCGCCGTCCCAGTAGCTCCAGCTCTCGGGCTCGGTGGCTTCGGGCAGCTCGACGCGACCCAGCTTGCAGGGCTTCTGCCAGTCTCCTTCGCAGGCGAATGCGTACAGGAAGTCGCCCTCCACCAGGGCCGCGGCCCCGAACGCCAGCTCCGGGTCGTGCCACAGCAGGGTGGGATGCTCGTGTCCCGCATCCACCTCGGGCCGCTCCGGCTCCTGGTCGGTGTCGCCCCAGGTGGCGATGCCCGAGCCTACGCTCTCGAAGTTCCACGCGCCGGGCTCAGCGTAGATCTTCGAGTAGAACACCAGCGCCCGCTCGCGCGCGGGGTCTTCGACGATGGCGCCGGGCCACAGGGCCCAGCGAGCGCCGCAGGGCTCCTCCTGGCAGTCGTCGCTGTCGTGGAGCGTGTTGAACTCGGCCTCGACCTCGGTCTGGGGCAGGAACTCCACGGGCACCGCGCGAGCGTCGGCCCAGTCGGTGAAGCCGGAGAGGTTGTCCGAGGCGTCGAAGTCCTCGGTCCAGCTCATGGTGTTGTTGCACCAGGTCTCGCCGTCCTCGTTGGGCACGGACAGCACGCTGTCGCCGTACAGCCACACGCTGCGATCGCAGACTCGGGCGCTGTAGCCTCCATCGCGGCCGCTGATGGTGGAAGCCTGCTCGATGGTGCCGAGCTCGGTGACGGACAGGACCTGGAGCTCCGGTGAGCCGCAGGCCGACAACAGGAGGAGGACGGGGAGCATCATGCTCCGGTAACCCCCGACAACGGTGATGTGGGAACCGCCGGTGAGCCAGCCACCTTGTCGCGCGCCTGCTCGAGCTTCTTCGTGGGGGACGCCATCGTCCTGTTCGTGGATGCGGCCCCCCTCGGCGAGCGAGGGGTGGCCGTCGGGCTGAGCTGCGCCCTCTGAGTGTGTGGAAGATGGTGCGGCGCTGGGCTGTTCAACGAGCGGCCTCGAGCCACGCTACCCTGTCAGGTGCGGTGACGACTCCTGCGGAGACGCCCAGCATGATCCCGTCCTTCCTGTTCGCCTTGTTCGCCTTCGCGGCCGGGCCGGTCGCCCTCGCCGAGCCAGGGGAGCCCGCCCTGCATCCTGTCGAGATCCGTGTCGGCACCTACAACATCTGGGGCCTGCCGGGCCTGCTGACCAAGCCCCGCTGGCGTCAGCGCCGCGGGCTGGTGAACCGCTTCCTCGAGCGCCGGGACTTCGACGTGCTGGCCGGTCAGGAGGTCTTCGACAACGCCATCGATGACCTCGAGCCGGCACCCGACCTGGCGGCTGAGGGTGGCGATGCCGGGCTGGGGTTCTGGTTCGGGGGCAAGATGCGCGGCCACAGCCAGAGCTTCACGCGCCACTTTCGCACCCGACGGGGCATCGAGCGGCTCAAGCGCAAGGGCATCATCGGCACCGAACTCTCCCTCGAGGGGGGCGCGCGGGTCTGGGTCTACGACACCCACCTGCAGGCCCACGCCACCTCGGGTGCGGCCGAGGCCAGGGCGGACCAGGTCGCCGAGCTCATCGACGCGGCCGCTGCGCGCCCTGGACCGGCGGTGTTGCT
>CAZHIK010000016.1:0-7691 GCA_964532635.1 uncultured Enterobacterales bacterium | reverse complement strand
GACCACCACCCGGTCCAGGCTCGGCTGCGCATCGCGCCCTGCGAGGGCTGACACGTGGATCACGATCTCGAGGACCCTGCCAGCGGGTTTTGGGTGAAAACCAAGCTTCGAGCTGGGTGGCACGGTTCTTGATTCTCTGGCGGGGGACCCATCCCTCCCGGAGAACCCCATGTCCCGTCCCGTCGCCCTCGTCGGCACCCTCCTCCTGCTCTCCTCCATCGGCTGCACCCAGCCGCGAATGGTCACCGGCGTCGATGCCGACATGGCCGTTGTGGTGGATGGCAACAACGGCTTCGCCGTGGACCTGTACCAGGAAGCCGCCGCCGAGCCTGGCAACCTGTTCTTCTCGCCGTTCTCCATCACCTCGGCCCTCAGCATGGTGTACGCTGGCGCCGAGGGGGACACCGAGGCGGAGGTGGCGGAGGCCATGGGTGTGGTGGACGAGCAGCTGTGGCACGACAACCTGGGCTTGCTCTTCGACGACCTGGTGGGCAACCACCACCGCCCCTACACCCTCAGCGGCGCCAACCGCGTCTGGAGCCAGGATGGCGTGAGCCTGGACACCGACTTCGAGGCTCTGATGGTCGATGCCTACAACGCTCCCGTGCAGACCATGGACATCGCTGCGGATCCCGACAAGGCCACCGGCAAGATCAACCGCTGGGTCGAGCGACAGACCCGGGGCTTCATCCCCGAGCTGTTCGAGAAGGGCGACATCAGCGCCGCGACCTTGGTCGTGCTCTGCAACGCCGTGTACTTCGAGGGGGACTGGAAGGAGCAGTTCGAGGAGGACAACACCCACGACGGCGAGTTCCGCACCCTCGACGGCGGCTCGGTCCAGGCGCCCCTGATGCACAACACCGCCCAGTACGGCATCGCCCACTTCGACGCCTTCTCGATGGCCGAGCTGCCCTACGAGGGCGACGAGCTGAGCATGGTGGTGCTGCTGCCCCATGAGGACGACGGCATCTACGACCTCGAGGCCGATCTCGACGCCGCGAGCCTGGCGGAGTGGATGGAGCAGATCCAGTACGGCGAGGTCTCCATGACCCTGCCCAGCTTCACCATGGACTATGAGCTGCCCCTGAAGGACACCCTGCGCAACCTGGGCATCGAGCTGCTCTTCGACGACGACGGCGCCGACCTGAGCGGCATGATCCCCGGTGGCGGCGTCTACGTCGAGGCCGCCCGCCACAAGGCCTACGTGGACGTCTTCGAGCAGGGCACCCGTGCCGCGGCAGCCACAGGCTTCGGCGTGGACTTCAGCTCCATGCCCCAGTCTGACGAGTTCAACGCCGATCACCCCTTCATCTTCCTCATCCGCGATCAGCTCACCGACAGCATCCTCTTCATGGGTCGCGTGGAAGACCCGAGCTGAGCTCCACGAGCTGACGCATCTGGCCCCGGGTGATGTGCACCCGGGGCCGCAGCTTCTTCAGCTGGACCTCGGCGTCCCGCGGGTCCGCAGCCAGCCCCCGCCGGATCATCAGCGCCGCCAGCACCGTGGCGCTGCGCCCGTGGCCCGCGGCGCAGTGCACGTACATGGGCCGCGGGTCGGCGCTCAGCTCGACCACCAGCGCTTCGAGGGCCTCGAGGTCCGGGAAGGGCATCCCGTCCAGGCAGCGCAGCCAGCGGTGGGGCAGACGGCTCAGCCCGGCGGCGCGGTGCCACTCCCCCGTCAGGTCCACCACCAGCTCCACCTCGGGAGGCAGCTCCCCGTCCAGGGGCCGGCGACCCAGCCAGAGGGTGTCCGTCACCCGCACCCAGGGGGCCTCCAGCCCCGCCAACCTCAGGGCGTGCCAGCGCCCCCACAGGCCCAGGTACACGGGCAGGTACAGCGCGATGGACCAGGCCGGCAGGCTGCCATCCGCCCGCTTGCCCACCATCACGGGCAGGTTCAGGGTGTAGGACAGCCCAACCAGCCCGCAGGCCACGGCCGGGTACAGCAGCAACCAGCCAGCCCCACCCAGGGCATAGGCCCAGGCCCCGAAGGCGGAGGCGAGGCTGACGAAGAAGAGGGCGATGAGCATGGGGCGTGACTAGCGCGAGCCGGAACGGGTGGCCAACCGGGGTCTCCCCCCGATATCCTACGGCCTACCACGAACCGGAGGGCGACCCATGATTCACGAGGCTTCACTTGCACTATTGATGGCTGTGGGTCCCGTGTCGGCCTGGCCGGACAGTGCCGATTGGGATGCGGTGACGATGGACGGCACACCTGTCGAAGACGTCGGTGGCGACCCCGTTGATGGTTCCGGCGAGAGCACCCTCGACATCATCGGGACGCCGACGAATCCGGCACTCGAGTGGTATCTGGATGAAGAGCTGCTCTACTTCAAGCTGTTCCTGAACGCCGAGCTCGACTTCGAGGACTCCATGACCGTCGGCGCGTGGGGACTGTTGTTCGAGACCGATGGGGACTTCGACGACTTCGAACACATGGTGCAGTTGACCAGCTTTGGAGCATTGCTGTTGTACCTGGAGAACTCTGATGGAGGTGACGGTCCCGGCGACGAGGCCGAAACGGGTCTTGGCTTCATCTCCCAGCCCCTCGAGACCGGGAATGCCGATGTCTTTCAGACGGGAGCTGTGTTCTTGGGATCCGAGCGGGAGTCGTTCCTGTACCTTGCGATCCCGTTGTCCGATCTGTTCCTGTACGGCATCGTCGCAGAGACCGACACTTTCAGGATCTGCGCTGCCTCGGAAGACTCCATGGCCTACGCCCTCGAGATCGACACGGCGGGTCACGATGACTCCGCTGGATACGGGGCGCTCGAGTCCTGTCTCTCCGACCCCATCTCCGTCGATGGGGACGCGGATGGCTTGTACTGGTTTGCCGAGATCGACCTGTACGGGACCGATCCCACGAACCCGGACAGCGACGGTGACGCGCTGACGGACGGTGACGAGGTCGATGTGTACGGGACCGATCCCACGAACCCGGACAGCGACGGAGACGGGCTCGAGGACGGTGATGAGATCGCGCGGGGTACGTCACCACATGAACTGGACACCGATGGCGACGGGTTGACCGATGGTGAAGAGGTCTTGGACCATGGTTGCGATCCCACCGACACGGACACCGACCTGGATGGCCTCGAGGATGGAGCCGAGGTGCTGGAGTACGGCACGGATCCCACTTCCGCCGATAGCGATGGTGATGGCATCACAGATGGCGCGGAGATCGAATGTGGAGGTGATGATCCGGACGATCGAGATGGGGATGGGATCGGCGACGCGCTGGAGGGAGCCCTCGACACGGACGGAGATGGGTCGGGTGACTTCTGTGACATCGACGCGGACGGCGACGGCATGACGGATGAGTCGGAAGGCACCGGGGACGATGACTGCGATGGCGTGCCGAACTTTCAGGATGAATCGAATGACGGCGAGTGCGAACTCGCCGACACAGCCGGAGTCGACGACACGGCGGCGGAGTGCGAGTGTGACGATGTTTGCGAATCGGGTGGTTGTTCATGCGGACCCCAGGGGGCTTCGGTGCCCGTGTGGTTGCTCCTGGCCGCGATGGGATTTTCGAGCCGGCGCCGGACCCCGCGATAGGGCCTCGCTGTGACCCTCCACCTCCGCCCAGCCACCCCCGAAGACGCCGGGATCATCCACCAGCTCATCGTGGAGTTGGCCACCTACGAGCGCGAGCCCGACGCCGTCGAGGCCACACCCGCCGTCATCGCCGCCCAGATGCGGGCCGAGTCCCCGCCCTTCGAGTGCGTGCTCGCCATCGAGGACGGCGAGGTCGTGGGCTTCACCCTGTTCTTCCCCAACTACTCCACCTGGCGCGGCAAGCCGGGCATCTGGATCGAAGAGATCTTCGTGCGGCCCGCCGCCCGGGGGCGTGGTGTGGCCAAGGCCCTGTTGGCCAGGGTCGCGGCCCAGGCCCGGGAGCGGGGCTGCGGACGGGTGGACCTGTCCGTGCTGAACTGGAACGAGCTGGCCCACGGCTTCTACCGTCAGGTCGGTGCCCACCCCATGTCCGACTGGACCCAGTGGCGCCTCGAGGAGCCCGCCATCCACGCCCTGGCTGGGCTGGATAGAGGTTGATCCCCATGTCGTCTTCCCTCCGGGCCGCTCTGGTCGGGATTCCCCTGGCCGCCACCGCGTTCCTGGCGCTCCAGGGCTGTGTCACCTGCTGCATCGGGGACGACTGCACCATCGGGCTGTTCGGTTGTGACGACGCGTTCGACCGGCTGCAGGGTGGTTCCTGCGGCGATCTCGACGGCGACGATGTCGCGGGCCAGGCCCTCGCCGCCGTCAATCTCGTCCGGGACGACGCGGGGCTCGATCCCATCGAGCTTTCCGACGCCCTGGTCCAGGCCGCCCAGGCCCACGCAGAGTACATGTGGCTGAACCGCGACGACGAGACCTGGGCCCACGACGAGGTCGAGGGCAACGAGGGCTTCACCGGGGAGAGCATCGGCGATCGTGCCGCGGCAGCCGGCTACCATGGCGCCGTGGGCGAGATCATTCACTACTATGGCCACCCGGACATCGCGATCCCCGGCTGGCTCTCCACCGTGTACCATCGCAACAGTATGCTCGATCCGACCACCACGGTGATGGGCTACGGCCGGGTCTGCGAGGACGCGTACCAGGTCGATGTGGCGGACTTCGGCTTCGACGACGACGACACCGCGCCGGCGTTGGGGCTCCATCCCTCCACCGACGCCTCGAACATCGGTACCGAGTTCAGCGGTGAGTCCCCCGATCCCCTCGAGGGCTCGGGCCTGAGCTACCCGGTGGGCTACCCGGTCAGCGTGCACTACCATCCCGAGCTGGCGGTGGAGCTGGTCGACATGGCCCTCGGCTACGGCTCCCAGGAACTGGAGCTGCTGATCATCACCCCGGACGACGACGTCCAGGGACACCTGGATCATGAGCTGTTCGGTGTGCCCGTCGAGCCGCTTCCCTCGGGCGAGGAGCTCACCTGGGACCTGGAGCTGATCGTGGACGGAGCCAGCGAGCGCCACCAGGTGCGCTTCACGGCGGAGTGACCGCCAGCCGCGCTGCGCAGCGGTCTTGATACATGGCTGGTTCGGACCAGGAGACACCCATGCGCACCGTGCACGTCCAGCATCCTTCCTTCCCTGAGGTGGAGCCCAACACGCCCCTGGACCTCGAGCCCGCTCGGCTGTGGCAGGTCATCGCTGGGGACGCCGAGCACTGGCGCGCGGGGCTGTGGTCTCCGGCCGCCACCTGTGCCGCCGACTGCCCCGAGCTGGAGAGGCACACCTGCCCCGAGCTGTTCCTGCTCATCGAGGGCCGCGTCACCCTCCTGCTGCACGACGGCCACTCCACCCGCGAGCTGCCCCTCGAGCCGGGACGCCCCGTGCTGGTCACCGCTCCCCACAGCGGCTTCTGCCCCGACGGGCCCCACGCGGGAAAGGCCTTCGTGGTGGAGCGCGATCTGTTCAGCACCGAGTACCGCACACCCGAGGAATGGACAAATGCGTAGGCGTGGCACCGCGCCGAGGCGCCGTTCTCGGTGTACCCTGTGGCCCGTGCCGCCCCCTGTTCCCGTGAGCGAGACCTGACATGGGACTGCTGCCCGCTCTGCTGCTCTTCATCGCCTGCGGCTCCGACGACACCGCCCAGGACAGTGCCACCCCCGATCCCGCCGATGTGACCCTGGCAGGCGCGTGTCCCCTGGCCGTCGACTACGGAGGCTTCGAGATCAACGCCGATGGGGTGCAGGGCGTGGTGGCCGACGGCGTCGTGCCCATCGCGGTGCTCGAGGAGATCGTGTCCGAGGGTGACTGCCGGCTGATGCGCCGCAACAACCCGTTCTGCGATCCGGACTGCGACCCCGGCTTCACCTGCGACTTCGACGGCAGCTGCGTCCCCTACCCGGTCAACCAGGACCTGGGCTCGCTCACCGTCGACGGCTTGGTCTCGCCGGTCGAGCTCGAGCCGGTCTTCCCGGGCAACACCTACTACGACACCTCCCTGGCTTCGCCACCCTTCGACGCAGGCGCTTTGATCACGCTCCGGATGCCCGACGGCGTCTACGGCCCCGCGACCATGCACGGGGTTGGGGTGGACCCCCTGGTGCCCACCGACGAGGAGTGGTCGGTGGAGGCCGGGGTGGATCTGCGGGTCCGCTGGGACCCCCCTACCACCGAGCCCAGCCGGGGAGAGATCGCCTTCAGCCTCAACATCGATCAGCACGGCACCACACCGGGCACCCTGTGGTGCAGCTTCGACGACGACGGCGAGGGCGTTGTGCCCGCCGGGATCCTGCAGACCCTGGTGGACACCGGAGTCACCGGCTTCCCCAGCGGCGCCCTGGCGCGGCAGACCCAGGATCAGGCCGAGGCGGCGGCGGGCTGCATGGACCTGACGGTCTCCTCGTCCCAGACCGTGGCCGTCGACGTGGTGGGCTTCACTCCCTGCATCAGCGACGCCGACTGCCCCGACGGCTACGAGTGCAACGAAGAGCTGCAGATCTGTGAGGAGATCTAGCCGCAGCTCCCGCTCATCCAGTAGTAGATGGTGACCTCGGACTCGAAGTCCGGGTAGGCGCTCTCCTGGAACTTCACGGAGTTCAGCTCGCTGTCGTAGCTCCAGCCCTCGGAGACCGTGGCTCCGTCGACCTTGACCACGATGCTCTCCTCCATGGGCGTGCCCTCGAGCTTGAACAGGCCCTGCACACCCTCGAGGCAGGCCGCGGCGAGCTGAGCCATGGCGGGGTTCCAGTCGTCCATACAGATGCTGTGGAACTCTCCGCCGGTGGAGGTGACCGCCTGGTCGTAGTCCCGGAAGGGCTCCGCGCTGCCGCAGCCGGTGGGCACGGGGCCGGCGATGGCGTGGAAGACCACGTCGTCCTTGTCGTCCTTGTAGGCCTGCATCTGGCTGACCCAGTTGGACCAGGAGCCCCCGCTGGCCTCGACGTCGCGCTGGATGGTGATGAGGTTGAGCTTGGACTCTTCCCAGCTCGAGTCCTCGAACAGCCAGTCCTCGTTGTTCTGGATGGTGGCCAGCAGGGTGCGGAAGTTGGCGTCGTTGTCCCCGCTCATCGCGCCCGGTGCGATCATCTCGAAGGCTTCGTCGTAGGCCTCGGAGGTGGTGAAGCTGTCGTCGATGTAGTCGTGGTTGCCGTCGATGACGCCCGACACGTTCCAGACGAAGGCCGCCCGGTAGCTGGCGTTGTTCTCGTCGAGGGTCTCGAAGAAGGTCTCGAGGGAGTCGATCAGGTAGCCCGAGTACTGGTCCTCGCTGGAGTTGGGGATGGCGGTGAGGTTGACGTTCCAGATGATGGTGGACTTGCTCTGCTCGCCGACGTCGAAGGTGAGGGTCTTCTCTTCGTCGACCACGCCCTCGCCCTGGAGATCCGTGGTGAAGATGCCCGCGTCGGTCTCGAACTCCAGCTCGCCGTTGATCGTGCCCAGCTCTTCAGGGGCGAAGAACACCACCTGCTCGTGGCTCTGGAAGGGTGTGAGGGTCCAGGGCAGGTCTTCGGGCTGTTCGATCTCGAAGCCGTCGGAGCCATGGAACGCCACCGACGTGACCTCGAGCGCCATGTTGCCCGTGTTGGTGATGGTGATGGTGAGCTCTTCCCGGCAGCCGATGCCGATCTCCCCGAAGTCGTAGACCGGGGTGGAGATGGTGCCGATCGCACCCAACGCAGTCCCTTGCAGCGGAAGCTCCGCCGGCATCGGGTCGTCGGGGGAGCTGCC
>CAZHIK010000015.1:0-27045 GCA_964532635.1 uncultured Enterobacterales bacterium | reverse complement strand
GATGGTGCTGCCGCGGGTGCTGCCCGAGCTGCGCCTCGAGCCCGATGTGGTCGTCCTCGGAGGGGGTTTCAGGCGATCTCGCAGCGACGTGGAGCTGGGTGAGATGGGCTTCGACCGGCGCTTCGTGGTGCAGGGACCCGACGAGGCCGCGGTGAGGCGCCTGCTGCACAAGAGCGTGCAGCGGGAGATCTACGCGCTGATCAAGGGCTCCTGGCAGGGTCTGTTCCTGGAGCTGAGACCCGATCCGGAGCGGGGCTGCACCACGCTCTGGGTGGACCTGCAGCGCTGGCTTCTGGACCGGGAGGCGTTGGAGTCCTGCCACATGCGCTTGGAGGCGGCGGCCAGGGGCATGATCGACGCCTGGGAGAAGCCGTGGCGCGTCGCGGCCGCTCGTCTGGGCCTGACCGCCGTGACTCCCGAGGAGCCGGGCAGGATCGCCTGGGAGGGCCAGGTCGAGAAACTTCGGGTGCAGCTCGAGGAGCGAGGGGACGGCCCTGGGGTGCGCACCGAGCTGCGGGTGGCGGTGGGACTGCCCTTCGAGATCGAGGTGCTGGAGCGCGGCCTGGCCGAGGACAGAGGCCGGGGGTTCGAGCCTGTCTCCATCGGCAATCCGGTGCTCGACATGCTCGTGGCTGTACGCACCAGCGACCTCGAGCGCTGCCGGAGCCTGTTGGCGGACGAGGAGCTCACGGGCTGCCTGCTGGCGGTGGTGCACGGGCGGCCAGGCTCGGTGCTCACCGAGTACGGCATCGTGCTGAGCGAGCCTGGCTACCCTGCCGAGGGCCTGGAGCGCGCCTTCGACGACGCCCTGGCCCTGGCCCGCGCCCTCCAGCGCGGCGTGGATCGGCTCGAGGGCCTGGCATAGAGGCCCAGGTTCCCAAGGCGAGGTCCCCATGGCCGACTCCGGCAAGATCGCAGCAGCCGTTGTGCTCCTGGGTGTGGCCGGCCTTGGCGTCGCTGGTTGGTTCGCGCTTGGCGGTGACGGCGGCGACGACCAGCCCGGTGTGGAGGCGACCCCCGAGCTGGCCGTGACCACCCCCGATGCCCCTGCGGTGCTGCCCGGCAGCTCCTCGGTCCTCTCGGTGCCCGCCGACGCGCAGCCTGGCTCCATCGCGGGGCGCATCGCCGATCTGCAGGCCCAGCTTCGGGACGAGCAGGCGGCCCAGTTGGCCGAGGCCGCCCGCCTGGGCGAGGAGATCAAGGCCCTTCATGCCGAGGTCCAACAGCTCGAGGCAAGCGCCGCCTCCCTCGAGGAGGGCGAGCTGACCCGCCTGGGGGGCCGCGCGGACAAGAAGGGCGAAAAGTGTGATCCCGCCGAGCCCGACTCCCGGGCCTGCAAGCGACAGGCTCAGCTCGAGGGCCGTGTGGCCGAGGCCCAGGCCGGGCTGCAGGGGCTGCGGGACGGTATCGCCAGCACCCAGGGGGAGATCGACGCCCTCATGGTCGAGCGCACCCAGGCCTTGCGCGCCGTCGACTCCCTCCAGGAGCGCTTGCGCTCCGATCCCGAGCTGGTGGAGCTCTACGCCCAGCTTGCCGAGGAGTCGAGGTGATGGCGGCGATGCGGTCCGCGGAGGGAGCGTGACCATGGACGAACCCCGCGTCTGCAAGCCGGGCTTCCACGCCCGGGTGGCCGCGGCTGTGCGCCTGGTGCCCGCGGGTCGGATCACCACCTATGGCGACGTGGCCGGCGTGCTGGGCTCCCCCAGGGTGGCCCGGCAGGTGGGCTGGGCTCTGGCAGCCCTGCCGGCTGACAGCGACGTGCCCTGGCAGCGGGTGATCAACGCCCGGGGCCGCATCTCCCACCGCGGTGACGTGCTGCGCCCCAGCGAGCAGCAGCGCCTGCTCGAGGCCGAAGGGATCGCCTTCTCCGACAGCGGGCGCGTGGTGGGCTTCGACAACCTGCGCTGGGACTGGCCGGAGCTGCCATGAGCGACACTCCTTTCTACACGCCCTGGGCCGAGCACTATGATCAGGTCTTCCCCGTGGGTCCCAAGGCGGGCTTCGTGGCCGATCGCATCCCCGCCCCCGCACGGCTGCTGGACATCGGCTGCGCCACCGGCGGCCTGGCCTTCGCCCTGGCCCAGTGTGGCTACCGCGTGCATGGCGTGGACCTCGATCCCGCGCTGGTGGCCCGGGCCGCGGCACGCCTGGCGGCCGACCCCGCGGCCGACGTGAGCTTCACTCGAGGCGACATGCTCGCCTTGCCGGTCCCCGAGCGCCCCTTCGACGCTGTGGTCTGCTTCGGAAACA
Source organism: uncultured Enterobacterales bacterium (assembly GCA_964532635.1). Taxonomy (GTDB): domain Bacteria; phylum Myxococcota_A; class UBA796; order UBA796; family JAFGLY01; genus CALDOK01. The sequence goes on along the minus strand of CAZHIK010000015.1, from coordinate 24,795 downwards.
CCCTGCCGCACCTACTGGCTCGACAGCAGCGGGTGGCGGCGCTGCGGGCCATGGCGGCCCAGGTGGGGGCCGAAGGCCGGCTGCTGCTGCAGATCGTGAACTACGACCGCATCCTGGCTCGCGATGTCCGCCAGCTCCCCCTGATCGACAACGACGCGGTGCGCTTCGAGCGACGCTACGCGGATCTGTGCGCCGAAGGGCTGCGCTTCGAGGCTGTCCTCACGGTCAAGGCCACTGAGGAGCGCATCGAGGTGTCGCAGCCCCTCTTCCCCCTCACCACAGCCGCGCTCGGGGCGGAGTTGCGCGAGGCGGGGTGGAGCCCCTGCCGATGGTGGGGCGGCTTCGGGGGTCAGGCCCACGGGCCCGACAGCTTCGGCTGCGTTGTTGAGGCGTCGAGGTAGCGGGAGCTTCTGGACACGCCCGACAACCCGAGGCAAGCTGACGGGGAAACCCCGGAGCTTCCATGACCCTCCTCCCCCGCAGTCTCGTGATCGCCAGCCTGCTGCTGGTCGCCTGTCCCAAGCCCGAGGACACCGGCGATCCGCCCGAGGCCGACACCGACACCGACACCGACACGGACACCGACACCGACACGGATGCCGACGCAGACACCGACGCGGATGCCGACGCGGACACCGACGCGGACGCCGACGCGGACACCGACGCGGACGCCGATGCGGACAGCGACGCCGATGCCGACGCTGACACCGACGCCGACACCGACATCGAGGTGGAGGACGACTGCAGCGACGGCATCGACAACGACGGCGACGGCCTGGCCGACTGCGAGGACGACGACTGCGTCGACGCCTGCATGGAGGACTGCAGCGACGGCATCGACAACGACGGCGACGGCCTGACCGACTGCGACGACGACGAGTGCACCGGGGCCTTGGGCTGCGGCGCCAACTACCTGCTCGAGCTCACGCTGCGGCCGGATCAAGCGGGGCTTGCCACCGGCCGCATGATCTCCACCATGTGGGGCTACGACGCCGTCGCCATGCTCGAGGCCACCGCTACCCTGGATGCCACCGGCTACTACGGCGCCACCGACTTCAGCTGCACGGGCGACGTCTACGTGTCCATGGCGTCGCCCGCCCACTACCACTACTACGGTGGCTACGGCGGCCTGCTCTACTACAGCGGCTACGTGGCCGGAGCGGGCGACTACCTGTTCACCCTCGAGCCCACGGTGGCAGACCGCAACCTGCGCTGGCGCGGCAGCTGTCCTGTGGACGCCCTGCCCCCCGCTCTGCTGGCGTTCACCCACCTGGACTACGACATCATGCGCGAGGATGCTGCGGGTGCCTGGTACGCCCAGTACTCGGTCACCAGCTCCCGTGACGTGTACTACTACTACCAGCCAGCCAAGGGCGTGGGCGTCACCATGTGGAGCCGCCCGACGCAGGCCTACCCGGTCAGTTGGATGGGGTACTACGCGCCCTGATCCCCGCGGCCAGCAAGCTCACAAGCAGCACCCACATCCCGAGGCTGCGGGGGCTGGGTGTGGCCGAGCACCCACCACACCCTTGCTCCGGAAAGCGCAACCCCGGGGGACCATCGTCGTCACCGCTGTCGAGCCCGTCGTCGGTGTCGCCGGGGCCTGGGTCCTCGTCGCCGATGCCACCCGCGACGCGGAGGGTGCTGTAGTAGCGGTCGCCGTCCCAGCCCGAGTCGTCCGACCACTCGGGACCCTCGATCTCGGTGCTCAGCTCCGGTCCCAACCAGCAGCGGACACCTTCGGGCCCCCGGGCGCAGAGGTCGGCGTCGCCGTCGGCGTCGATGTCGGCGGTGCGCAGGGTGGTGTAGTAGCGGTGGTCGTCCCAGCCGCTGGCGTCGCTCAGCTCGGGGCCCTCGACGCTGTCGCCGAATGCCGAGCCCTCCCAGGGCCACCACCGGATCCCGGCGTTGGCACGAGCCAGTAGGTCCCGATCCCCGTCGCCGTCGAGGTCCGCCAGCAGGATGGTGGCAGCGTTGGAGTGGTCACCCCAACCCGAGTCGTCGGACAGTGTGGGGCCCTCGAGGGCGCTTCCGAAGCCATCGCCGGTGGACAGGTGGCATACGAAGCCGTCCGGGGACCGCCCGCACAGGTCGGCCAGGCCATCACCGTCGATATCGACCATGCGGATGGTAGACCAGCTCGAGACGGCGTCCCAGCCGGCCTCGTCGCTCCAGGTAGGAGTGCTCCCGATGCTCTCGAAGCCCTCGCCGGTGGCGCGCCAGCAGTACACCTGGGCCCCCCCCCGAGCGCAGACGTCCTCGAGGCCATCGCCGTCGATGTCCGCCATGCGGATGGTGCCGTAGTAGCGGGGCCAGGTCCAGCCCAGCTCATCGCTGAGGTCGTCCATGGTGATGGCGTCGCTGAAGCCCTCGCCGGTGCTGGGCCAGCAGCGAAAGCCTGCTGCCGCGCGGGCGCAGAGGTCGTCGCGCCCGTCGCCGGTGACATCCGCCAGGCGCAGGGTGGTGGCGTGGTCCAGCCCGTCCCAGCCGCTGTCGTCGGTGAGGGCGGGGCCCTCGATGGAGTCTCCGAAGCCGCCGTGACCGCCGGTCCAGCAGCGCACCCCGTCGGCCCCTCGGGCGCAGATGTCGGCGGCGCCGTCGGCGTCGATGTCGCCCCAGCGCAGGGTGGCGTAGTGCTGCTCGCTCGAGAAGCCCGTGTCGTTGGACAGCTGGTCCAGCTCGACGCTGGCGGGGAAGGCGGCGCCGGTGGAGCCGTAGCAGCGCAGGCCCGCGGCGGCCCGGGCGCAGGCGTCAGCGCGGCCGTCGCCGTCGAAGTCGGTGGAGCCGCCATCGAGCAGGTGGGCGCCGATCACCACCTCGTCCAGCCAGAAGTCGCAGCTCTCGGGGGCTCCCGTGCCGTCGGCCCACACGGCGATGTGGTTGGCCACGGTGCGCTCGGAGCCGTCGGAGGGATCGTTGAGCACGCCGTAGGCATCGGTCCAGATGGCGCTGGAACCCCCACCGTCGAGGTTCAGGGCGGTGTAGGCCCCCAGGTCGACCATCAGCGAGCCCAGCTCACCGCAGGTCATGCCCGAAGAGGAGGAGCTGCGGCCGTCGACCACCACCATGGTCAGGGTGCGGCGATCTTCGCTGAAGCCCACCGCCGAGCGGGGGTGGCGATCGTCGCAGTGGGAGGGTGCCGAGCTGTAGCTGCTCAGGGCTACACCCCCTTCGACCAGCTGAGGGTAGCCGCCGACGACCTCGTCCATCCAGTCGGCTGGCGAGCTCCAGGACTCCACGGGGTCGCTGATTCCCACGCGATCGGGACCGAAGGCCACGAACCCGTTCCAGCTGTTGTCCTCGTGCCAGTACTCGCCGTCACCTACGGCCATGCCGGTGGGCCAGTAGCCGTCGTAGCTGAAGAAGTCGCCGTTGATGGCCGCCTGGGCTCCCACCAGGCCCGCGAAGCTGGACACCGTGCGCTGGCGCTCGTCCTCCTGGGTGGCCCTGATCTGGATGCCCCGGGCGCAGAGGTCCACCTCCAGGGCATGGATCTCGTTGGGGGTGGAGGTGGAACGGTGCAGCCAGCGCACCCCGGGGTGGGGGTCGTACCAGGTGTCGGTGGCGCCGGCCGGGAGCGCGATCAGGAGCGCGACGCGGGCCAGCATCAGTCGTTGGGATTCGCGGTGCGGGCCAGGCGGAAGCCCAGGGTGTCGTCCCGGTACAGCTCACCCTGCCACAGACGGTTGGCGGAGCGCAGGAAGCGGGACTGGGTGTCCCAGGAGCCGCCGCGCTTGACCAGTCGGGGCTGGCTCTCTTCGCCCACCGGGTTGGTGGCCGGCTCGGTGGGGTACTCGGCGTAGTAGTCCCCGCACCACTCCCAGACCGAGCCGTGCATGTCGTGCAGGCCCCAGGGGTTGGCGGCCTTCTGGGCCACGGGCTGGGTGGTGCTGGCGTTGCCGCAGTACCAGGCGATGTCGTCCATCAGCGCGCCGTTGTCCAGCGCCAGGCCGCCCTCGCACATGTCCTCGTTGCCGTCGTTGAGGTTGCCGCCGTTCGAGAAGGAGTCGGTGGTCCCGGCCCTGGCGGCATACTCCCACTCGGCTTCGGTGGGCAGGCGGAAGCCGCGGCAGTGGTAGGGGGTGTCGAAGGTGGACTTGAGGTGGCAGTCCACGTCGGGTAGCTCGCCGGTGCAAACGTAGCAGCGCTGGAAGCCGCGGCACTCGGACAGGGCGTTGGCGTAGTAGGCGGCTTCGTTCCAGCTCACCTCGTCCACGGGGCAGCGGCTGCAGCCGGGATTGTTGCTGTTGTCGTACCCCATCAGGACCTGGAAGTCGGCCTGGGTGACCTCGGTGCGGCCCATGAAGAAGTCGAAGGTCAAGGTGACCTCGTGGGCGGGCTCGTCGTCGTTGCGGCCCGGTTCGTCTTCGGCGCTGCCCATGGTGAAGGTGCCGGCGTCGATCCTCACGAAGTCCAGCGTGGTGCCACAGTCCACGGCGGTGTCATCGGGGTCGATGGGAGCCTCGCTGTCCTCGGGGGCCTCGCCGCAGGCGACGAGCAGCGGGAGGAGCAGGGACAGGGGGCGCAGGGGGCTGGGCATGATCGGGACCTCGGCCAGGGCCGCGCATAACCCGGTGCTGGTGGCCGGGCGCAGCGTCGAATACCTGATCCCATGCTCTCTGTCCTGCGTGCCTCTGCCATCGATCTCGCCGCGCGCATGCGTCGCGGGGACCTCCTGCCCATCGACGTGGTCGAGGCCCACATCCGCCGCATCCAACAGGTCAACCCATCGCTGAATGCCCTGGTGGCCGATCGCTTCGACCAGGCCCGCGCTGAGGCCCTGGCGGCGGGCAGGCGGCTCAGGGACGCCGCCCCCGACGAGCCCCTGCCCCCCCTGTTGGGGGTGCCCTGCACGGTCAAGGAGTTCGTGGCGGTGCGGGGGATGCCCTGGACCGCAGGCATCGCGGCTCGTCGCGGTCGCGTGGCCGGGGGGGACGCCACGGTGGTCCAGCGCCTGCGAGCGGCCGGTGTGATCGTGCTCGGTTCCACCAACATGGCCGAGGGTGGGCTGTGGATGGAGGCCCGCAATCCGGTCTACGGCAGCACCAACAACCCCTGGGATCTGCGGCGCACTGCTGGGGGCTCCAGTGGTGGATGCGGTGCCCTGGTGGCCTGCGGGGCCGTGCCCTTCTCCGTCGGGGCCGACATCGGGGGCTCCATCCGCATCCCCGCCGCGTTCTGCGGCACCATGGGCCACAAGCCCAGCGGGCGCTTGGTGCCCAGCTCGGGTCACATGCCGCTGCCCCACGGTCAGGCCAGGGCCCTGCTCTGTCTGGGTACCCTCACCCGTCGCGGCGAGGACCTGCTGCCTCTGCTGCGCATCATCGCCGGCCCCAACGGGCAGGATCCCGTCACTCGGGCGTTCTCCTTGCCCTCCCAGGACCTGCGCCTCGACCCCCGCGAGCTGGAGGTCTACCCGGTCGAGGACCACCTGGGTGTCGCTGTCTGGCCCGACGCCCGCCGGGCCGTGAGCCGCGCCGCCCGCGCCCTCGGCGATCTCGGGGCTACCGTGCACCCCCCTGGCGCGTTGTCTCTGGGCAACGGCGTGCTGCCATGGAGCGCTGCCCTGATGGCCCCCGGGGGCGAGCGCTACCGCGAGATCCTTGGCGACGGCCGCAGTATCCGGCTGACCCGCGAGGTGATCCTTCGCGCCGTCGGCCGCAGCCAGCACAGCGGGCTGCCGCTGCTGGTCTGCGTTCTCGAGGCCCTGCTGGGTGGCCTGCCCAGTGACTACGAGCGGGCGATGGTGCGCCTGGCCCAGCGCCGCCAAGCCCTCGAGGCCCGCATCGGTCCCCGCGGTGTCATCCTGCATCCGCCTTGGAGCCGGGCGGCGCCGCGGCATCGAGCCGCTTTCCTCGGGCCCTTGGACTGGGCCTGCACGGCCTTGTTCAACGCCCTCGAGCTACCCAGCACCGTGGCCCCGGTGGGCTTCGAGCGCCACGGGCTGCCGACCGCGGTGCAGATCATCGGCGCTCGGGGTGACGACGCCCGCACCATCGCGGTGGCGCGGCTGCTGGAGCGTCAGCTTGGGGGTTGGGTGATGGCGGAGCCGGGGTAGGGAGCTTGACCCCCCGGTGACCCCCGATCTCCGTTGCCGTGACTCGGGCTGGAGTTACTAAGCCTCCACCAAGGAGGTATCCCATGTCCATCGCGCTCCTCGCCGCCCTCGCCATCTCCACCGCCAGCTTCGCCGACGAGGTCGTCCAGCAGGACGATCACGGTTCCTGGGTCAGCTACGAGGAGCTGTGGGCCGACGGCGACACTCCCGACCAGGTCTACCAGGAGCAGAGCGTCTGGGTGGACTTCCTGGTGCCCAACTGGTCCTACCACAAGGACTGCGGCATCGTCTGGACCACAGATGGCTGGACCGACCGGATCGGCTGGGCCGAGGCCTGGTACGAGGGCACCCTCGACGACGGTCGCGAGCGCTGGGGTGTGGACCTCGAGCACATCGTGGACTTCCACTTCATGGCCGATGGCGAGACCAACCACGACGCCTACGACAACGGCTACGTGTTCGAGTACGCCATCTACTACACCGTGGGCGGCGTCACCTACTGGGACAACAACGGCGGTGAGAACTACCGTATGCTGCTGCTGCCCGACGACGAGTAGCCTTCAGATCAGCGCCACCACCACCGCAACGATCACCGCCACCACGGCCAAGGCGTAGCCTGCCAGGGCAGCCACGGGGTGGCGGACGGCGATGCGGGTGGCCTCGTTGAACACCCGCTGGGTGAAGGTGACGTGGCACTGGATGGGGATGCGGCCCTCGGCCCGATCGTCCAGCCGTTGGAGCATCGCCGCTACGTTGGGGTAGCGCAGCTCGCGGTCCTTGTGGATGCCGGCATGGACGAACCAGAGGATGTCCATGGGCACCTGGCCCTGGGTGGGGTTTCGCGGGATCTTCAGCAGCTTGGGCTCCACCTCCTGCACGCCGGCCAGCATGGCCTGGCTATCGGTGTGGGCGTGCAGGTAGTGTTCGAGGCCGACGAGCTCGTGGAGGATGACGCAGAGGCTGTAGATGTCGCTGCGGGCGTCGAGAGGCTCGCCCCGGGCCTGCTCGGGTGACATGTAGGCCGGGGTGCCCATCACCTGCCCGACGCGGGTGTCGCTGAGGCGCTCGCCGCTGTCGGTAGCGCCGCTGACTCGCGGGTGGGTGCCCTCGGGCTCGGGCTGCTCGGGGTCGAGGGGGCGGGCCAGTCCCCAGTCCAACACGGTGACCTCGCCGTGCTCCCCCACCATGATGTTGGCGGGCTTGAGGTCCCGGTGCAGGATGCCTGCGTTGTGGGCGAAGCCTACGGCCTCGACCACTCCGCGGAAGATGCGCATCCGCTCTTCGAAGCCGTAGCGGGCGTGGGTCTCCGGATCACCGGCCTTCAGCAGCCGGATGATGTCGGCCAGGGTCTGGCCCTGGACGTACTTCATCACGAAGTAGTGGCGCCCCAGGTCGTCCACCCCCACGTCGTGGATGGGCACGATGTTGGGGTGCTCGAGCTGGCCCACGGTGCGGATCTCATCGGCGAAGCGGGCCAGCCCGGCGGCGTCCTCGAGGCTCACCCGGCGACGCTTCACCGCCACCATGCGACCGATGTCGTTGTCGAGCACCGCCTCGACCTCACCCATGCCACCGCGTCCCAAGTGCTGCTCGAGGCGGTAGCGGGGCAGCGGGCGCTCCCCGTCCTGGGGGCGCGGGAGCACGGTGAAGCGCACCGCGGGGTCTTGGGGCTTCGGAGCGTCGACGGGCGCGCCGAAGCCGCCCTGTGCGGCCGCCGGGGCGGAGGGCGAGGCGTCGGGGTGCCAGGTGTTCGAGCCCGGCTCGGGAGGCTCCAGCAAGGTCTGGTTCCCCTGGTCTTCGCGACGCTCGAGGGTGTGCACCCCGTCCACCAGGGGCATGGTCTCTTGGCTGGGGGGCTTGGTGGGCATGGGCTCGGGGTTGGGCGTTCAGCCGATGGTACACCCTTTGGCTGTCACTGTGCACGCCGCCATCCCTTCGCGACCATCGATGTCGCGCTGCGATGGATCGTCGCGAGGGCCCGGTAGTGATTCGTGAAAAAGGAGCTTCCATCGACGCGCGGGTCGGCACGGAGCTTGCTTCGATCCCGGGCGTCCATGGTCCAGGAGGTACCCATTCGTATCTTGCTCCAGCGCCTGATTCGTTCAGCCTTGGTGGCCATGGCCGTCCTGCACCAGGGCATCCTGTACGCGGGCCTGCTGGGCCTGGCCGGGTTGGTGGTCTTCACCCAGGGGTGGTGGCTCGCGTGGCTCCCGGGGGACGACGTCGCCAGCCTCGAGGTCCTGCACCCGGAGCTTCGACCCCGGGTGGACGCCGTGGTGGCCGAGCTCGAGACCCAGGGGTGGGAGGTGCGGATCTCCTCGGGCTGGCGCAGCTCCGAGCGTCAGGAAGCGATCTACGCGGTGGGACAGGTGGGCGAGCGCCTCGGCCGGAGCCCCTGGAGCCGCGTGCGCGGCGGGCGCTCTTGCCACAACCAGGTCCTGGCCGATGGCTCCCCGGGCTCCGCGGCGGTGGACCTGGCGCCGGCCGGCGTCGAGGATCTCGCCCAGCGCGCGGCCTTCTACCAGGCGCTGGGGGATGCGGCACACCGCCAGGGGCTTCGCTGGGGTGGGGACTTCGCGCAGAGCAACGCGGTCTGGGCCCGCTACGGCATGGGCTGGGATCCGGCCCACATCGAGGACCGGGCATTGTGTCGCAGGCTTCGGGACCCACAGACCTGAGCAGAGCAGGGCTGTGCACACAGATCTTCCATCGGTTTTCCACAGGCTGGGCCCAACTCTGGACCCATCGAAAGTGGCGTTACCAACGCTAACATAGGCAGTGACCGCTCACTTGCTCCGTCAAGACTTCCACAAGAAGGGAAAACCGAGGGGAATCGAGCCAGCCTGCTGGCTCAGGCCTGCTTCTGGGCCCAGTACACCAGCCCCTGAGCATTGATCTCGATGTCCAGCTCCATCCACCCATCGAAGGTGGCTTGGTCGGCCTGTCCGCCGAGGTTTTGGAAGTGACTTCGCAGTGTGAAGCGCAGCTGACGCTCCATGGCGGCCTGACGCTCCGGGCCCGGCGGGTGGTCCGCCACCACGGTGCGAGCCAGCCCGGTCCAGTTCTCCACGAACTTGCGCAGATCGGTGGGAAGGCGGGGCTCCCAGGCCAGGGCGCCGAAGTGGGTCAGGTAGATCCGTCGAGGCTCGAGGGCCTCGATACGCTCGATCGAGGCGAGCATGGCCTCGGGGGAGAACTGGCTGGGGGCGGTGGTGGGGAACAGGAAGGGACCCTCGGGAGTGGCCAGCGCACGGTAGGCCAGGCCGAAGACGTCACCTGTGAACACACCGCTGCTCTCGGCGTCGTGGACCGCCAGGTGGTGCCATGCGTGGCCGGGGGTGTGCAGAGCGGTGAGTGGCCGGCCGGCCAGCTCGATCACCTGCCCGTCCTGGGGCGCCAGCACCCGCTCGGCGGCCACGGGCAGGATCTCCCCGTACAGCTCGGCCATACGCGCCTCGCCGTAGACGGCGGTGGCCCCGGCGACGAGCTTGCTGGGATCGGTCATGTGCCTGGCGCCCGAGGGGTGCACCACCAGGCGGGCCGAAGGGAGCTGCTGCAGCAGTGCTCCCGCGCCGCCCGCGTGGTCCAGGTGCACGTGGGTCACGAACACCCAGTCCACCGCGTCGGGCGCCAGTCCCCTGGCCTCGAGGGCCGCCATCAGCCGGGGCACGGCCAGGGTGGTGTTGCACTCGATGAAGGCCGCGCGCCCCTGGTGCTCCAGCAGCCATGCGCCGGCGTGGCCGGGGCGCAGGTAGTGGGTGTCGATGAGATGCAGGTCCGGGGCGTGGGCTTCCATGGTCGCTCCTGGGGTGGCAGGGCCCATATCCCGGGATCCTCGAGCTCGGGCTCAGCCGAGACGTCGCGGCAATTCGGTGGCAGAATGGCTCTCCATGCGCCTCCTCCCAGCCTTGCTGCTGCTCCCTCTGATCTGCGGCTCGTCCGACGAGGGCAAGGTGCGCCTGGGCTGCGGCTTCGGCTCGGGGATGGGCATCACCGACGCGGACGAAGACGGCTACGGCTCCACCATCGACTGCGACGACGGTGATCCCGAGGTGAATCCCGCGGCCGACGAGTACTGCGACGGCTACGACAACAACTGCGACGGCACCGTGGACGAGGCAGAGTCCCTGGACGCCGAGACCTGGTACTGGGACGGCGACGACGACGGCTGGGGCACCGAGCTGGGGGAGACCCACGCGGCCTGCAGCATCCCCTCGGGCTACGGTCCTGCCGGGGACTGCAACGATCAGGATCCGCGCGTCTACCCCGACGCGCCTGAGGTCTGTGACGGCCTGGACAACGACTGCAACGGCACGCCCGACGACGAGCCGGTCAACGGCCTCGAGGGATGTCTCGACGCGGACGGAGATGGCTACGGCGACCCGGACGTATGCACCACCGGCTGCGTGCTGCCCTATGGCTTCGTGGAGGATGACGGGGACTGCGACGACGCCGATCCGGCCATCAACCCAGGCGCCGAGGAGATCTGCGACCACATCGACAACGACTGCAACGGCTCGGTGGACCCACAGCGGGGTGACGAAGACGGTGACGGCTGGGATGGCTGCGACGGGGACTGTGCGCCCGAAGACCCGGAGGTCCACCCCGACGCCGAGGAGATCTGCTCCGATGGGCTCGACAACGACTGCGATGGCTCGGCCGGGGACTGTGGGCTCGAGGGCGAGATCGCCCTGGGCGGGCAGGGGCTGCTGCTCCCCAGCGACACCGCCTACGATGCAGCGGGACGGAGCCTCTGCATCGCTGGGGATCTGGACGGCGATGGCTTCGCGGACCTGGCCGTGGGTGCCCCCTTCGCTGATGGAGCCACCACGGACCACGGCGCTGTCTACCTGCTCTGGGGTGGCAAGGAGCTGCGCCTCGAGTCCGAGCGCAGCCTGGCCGACGCCGATCTCGTGATCCGGGGCAACCATGACGAGGACATGCTGGGCTACGCGGTAGCCGGCGCGGGGGACGTGGACGCCGACGGGCTGGCCGACCTGGTGGTGGGCGCCCCCTTCGACGAGTGGCCGGGCTACAGCGCTGGAGCCGCCTACTTGCTGTACGGCTCCGAGTTGGCTGGGCTCGGCGGGGAGTACACCCTCGAGGATGTAGCCCTGCGCCTGGGGCCGAGTGCCTACCAGGACCAGCTGGGCTTTGCGGTGGCCGGCGCGGGGGACGTGGATGGCGACGGCAACGGTGACCTGCTGCTGGGCGCCCCGCAGGCCAACGGCTTCGCTCCCTCCTCGGGGGCGGTCTACCTGGTGCTGGGCCCTGTCCGTGGCGACATCGATCAGGCGGACGCCTCCTGGACCACCGACAGCCTGGACGACTGGCTGGGCGTGGAGGTGGCCGGAGTGGGCGACGTCGACGGCGATGGCCTGGACGACCTGGCCATGGGCGCCTACCGGCGCGACAGCTACGGCACCGACAGCGGGGTAGCGGCGGTTGTGTTGGGTCGCGGCGACCTCCAGGGCGAGTGGAGCCTGGACGACGTCGACGCGCTGTTCACCGCCAGCCAGGAGCGGGCCCACGTCGGCTACGCCATCGACGGTGCGGGGGACGTGGACGGTGACGGCCACCGGGATCTGCTGGTGGGTGCGCGCGGTCAGGACTACGGCCAAGCCGATCTCGGCGAGGCCCACCTGATCCCGGGTCCCATCGAGGCAGGCGGGGTCCTGGGTGATTCCTCGGTGGCTCTGATCCACGGGGAGCAGGGCTACCAATACGCTGGTCATGCGGTGGCCGGACTGGGAGATGTGGACGGTGACGGTCGGGACGACATCGCCGTCGGAGCCCCCTACGCCGGCGAGTCGTCCAACGCGGGCCGTGTTGCGGTGCTCTACGGCCCGGTCGTGGGCGTCGTGGCCATCTCCGAAGGCGACGCCGTCCTCGACGGCTCCGGCGCCGGCCGGATGGCGGGCTGGTGCATCTCCGGAGGCGGGGACGTGGACGGTGACGGACACCTCGACACGCTGGTGGGTATCCCTGGCTACGAGCTTCCCAGCGTCGATGCCGGGGCCGCCTGGCTACTGTGGGGTGGCGAGGGTTTCTGATGCGTGAATGGATCGTGGTCGCGACCGGGCTGGCGTTCGCTCCCTGCCGCTACGGCAAGCCTGACGACAGCGGTTCGCACAGCGGAGCGCCGGACAGCGGAGCGCCCGACAGCCTCTGGGACAGCCCAGCTGACAGCCCCGTGGACACGGTCACCGCGGCCACCGACACCGCGGACACCGGCGATCCGCAGCTGCCGGAGGCTGAGCTGCTGGTCCTGGACCAAGCCCATGCGCTGATCCTGGGCCACGCCTGGATGGTGGACTGTGGCCACACACTGGCGGGCGCGGGGGACTACGACGCCGACGGGCTCGCCGACATCGTCATCGGCGACGGAGGCGCTGACTGGGACAACGGCGGCGGTGGGACCACCCTGCTGTTCTCCGGCGCGAGCGTGAGCGGCACCATCGACTCCCTGACCGAGTTCGACCTGCGCCTGGTGAGCCTGGGCTACAACGAGGGCGGCGGCGCGGCGGTGGCGGCCGTCGGCGACGTGGATGGCGACGGCGACGACGACATCGCCATGGCGTCCCACTCGTCCTGGTACAACGGCTACGATCCCCTCGAGGGCTGGCTGCACCTGTGGTGGGGTCCCCCCGACGGCGGCGTCACTGAGCTCGTGACCAGCGCCGCCGACGCCCAGGCCGAGCTGGGCAGCTACGGCAACCCCGTGCTCGCAGGCGGTGGCGACGTCAACGGCGACGGCCTGCGGGACCTGGCGGCGGGCATGGCCGACCACGACGACCATGATGGTGGCGTGGCCTGGGTCTTCACCGGTCCGGACCTCGAGGCCTGGGCCACCGTCTCGGGCGGCACGGGCGACGAGTGCGGCGCCGCGGTGGCCATGGCGGGTGACGTGGACGGCGACGGCTACGACGACGTGCTCATCGGCGCCCCCCAGGATGGCGGCGCCTCGGCACCCGGGGCGACAGGCATGGCGGGGCTGGTGCTGGGCAGCGCGACCTCCCTCGGTGAGCTCCGCCTGGGCACAGCCCACCTGCGGGTGGTGGGCGAGTCCGGTGCGCTCATCGCCACCGGCTATGCTGTGGCCAGCGTGGGCGATCTCGAGGGTGATGGTCGCGCCGACCTGAGCATCGCCGCAACCCAGGTGGACCGGGACGAGCAATGGCAGGGTGAGGAGGTGGCGCTGCTGCTCGGCTCCCAGGCGGCGGCCGGTGGGCTGGTTGGCCTACGGGACCGCGCCCACGCCCGCTTCGTGACCACCGAGCGCGGCAGCTCCGCCAGCCGGGTGAGCGTGGCGGGGCCCGGCGACTTCGAGGGTGACGGCCTGCCGGACTGGCTCATCGGCGTCCAGGGCCACGACGCCGACAACGGCGCCGCCTACGTCTTCCTGGCCGCGGGGCTGGGCATCGGCGGCGAGCTGGGGGTGGAGCATGCCAACTACGTGCTGACCGGCGACGGGGCAGGAGGCTTCGGCCACAGCATCGCTGTGGCGGGTGACGTGAACGGCGATGGCGCCGACGAGCTGCTGCTGGGCGGGCCCAGCTACGACACGGCGGGGGCGGTGGCGGTGTTCGGTTTGCTGGAATGAGGGGATGGGCTGTCCCAGGCTGGCCGCCAGCGCATCGGTGAGCATCAGGGCGCGGCGTCGAGCACCGGATCGATGGCTGCGGCGATGTTGGTGGCCAGCAGCTGGTTGCCCCGGAGTGTGCCGTGGCCCAGGTCGCCGTAGCAGTGGTCGTAGAACAGAGCGTCGAAGCCGTGCCGTGCGATTGCGCCCTGGAAGCTGTCGTGGTTGTCCACCAGCACGACCGAGGGATCCCAGGGCCGCAGGTCCCGGAGGGGGGCCAGGGGGCGGTTGGCGTACTGGGAGACCACCAGCGGGATCCCACGATCGAGGAGTGAGGCCTCGAGCTGGTCGTAGGCCTGGCGTGTGGCCGAGGTGGCCACCGCGGCCAGGAAGCGGTCGGCGCGCTGGCGGGCCTGGGCCTCGAGGGCGGGCTCCATGCGCGCCCGGTGGTACTGGGCGATCCAGGCGTGCACCGCGCTCGAGGTGGAGGTGGCGCTCAAGCGCTCCACCTCGGCAGCGAGGAGATCCGGCTGGCCTTCGGCCTCGTGAAGCAGCAGCAGGGCGAGGTCGTTCTTGGGATCCTGGGGATTGCGCATCAGCGGATCGCCCAGGGAGGTCCAGGCCTTGGCTGCGCCGGGGATGGCGTACAGGGAGCTGGCCCGCTCGTGGAACCCGCTGCGCTCCTGGGGCGGCATGTTGCCCGGTGGGTTGAGGTGGGTCACGGCCTTGTGGCGCGCGCCGGCGCGGCGCAGGGCCCGCTTGGCCTGGTCGGGCTGCTCCCTGCGGGTCCAGCACAGGCCCAGGTGGGCCAGCGCAGGGCCGTAGATGGGATCGTGGGCCAGGGCCTGCTCGGCCACCAGCGAGGACTCGTCGCAGCGGTTGCGGCGGGCCAGCAGGCGCGCCAGGGCGTACTTGGCGTAGCCCTGGGGATCGTCGAGGCTGTCGAGGCGCCGCCACGCTTGCTCGGCCTTGTCGTTGTCGTGCTGCATCTCGTACAGGATGGCCAGCTCCCGGATCCCGTCGCGCTGCCCGGGGTCGAGCTCGACGACGCCCTCGAGCTGGGCCACGGCATCTTCCAGCTGCCCTTGCCCAGCGCTCGTCACGGCCTGCTGGACTTCGGGAGTCCAGCTGTCGGAGCGCACGCCCAGCAGGTCCAGGAAGGTGCGGTGCTCGCGCTCTGGTGGCGGTCGGCCTCCCCCGGGTTGGGGGCCGCCGCGGGGGGGAGGCTTGGGGCCCAGGGACGCCCCGGATCCCCCGGCTGGCTCGCCGTTCCTCGGTGGCGCGGGGCCCTGCGGCGGCTCGGGGCGCCCCAGCTCGAAGAGCAGCAGCTCGGCCAGGCGCCAGGTCTTGAACCAGCGGGCGGGGCCGCTGCGGTCCGCGAGGGACTCCCCGTGGTCGGGTACCGCCCGGCGGTCCGAGAGCAGGTCCGTGCCCGCCTCGGGCCCCGCGGTGTCGTTCATGCCCATCATCACGACGACCATGTGGGGCTCGAAGTGCTCCAGATCGTCGTCTAGGCGGGCCATCAGCACCGAGCTGTCTGCACCCCCCAGCCCGCGGTTGATCACCTGGTAGCGCCGGCTATCGCCTCGTTCGTTCAGCAACAGCTCGAGCTGGGCGGGCCAGGAGAACTCGCCCCCCATGGCGGTGGTGGACTCCCCGATGCACATCACCCGGAAGGCCTCGTCGTCCGGCTGGGTGCCTTCGTCCGGATCCACGCCCCCGACCACTCGGAGGCTCAGCTCCAGGAGGAGCAGGATCACGAGGAGCCCAGCCAGGATTGCCAGTGCTCGCTCGAGGTGCCTTCTCATGGCATAGCTATAGTCCAGTGGTCGTCCACGGTGCACGAGGAGTGAACATGGTGGGTTGGGTGATGTCGCTGCTCGCAGGTTGGCTGGCTGGCGTGGCCTGGGCAGAGGCGCCCCCCGAGCCGGCGGAGCTCGAGCCCGTGGTGCCGGTCGAGGCTGGTCCTCCCGAGTTGGTCGAGGCCGTGTCCAGCGAGCTGATCGAGGCCACGCTGGACAACGGGCTGCGGGTCACCATCGTCTCCGATCCGAAGCTTCGCCTCGAGGCGGTGGTCACCCGCGTCGGTGTTGGCTCCGCCCACGAGCAGGCCGATCAGCACGGGCTGGCCCACCTGGTGGAGCACCTGATGTTCGCGGGGACCGAGCGCTTTCCCCGCGAGGCGTGGTGGGATCTCCAGGACAGCCTGGGGGCCGACAGCAACGCCTGGACCGGGCCGGACGACACCACCTACCACACGGTGATCCCCACCGGCGGCGTCGGCACCCTCCTCGAGATGGAGGCCGACCGGATGGTGGGCTTTCGGGTCCGGTCCGAGGAGCTGGACCGCGAGCGCGGTGTGGTGCTGGACGAGCTTCGCTTGCGCTACGGCCTCGAGCCTCGGGCCCGGCTGCGCAACGAGCTGCAGACGCAGCTATTGGCCGAGCATCCCTACGGCCGCCCGGTGGGGGGCGACGCCAGCTCGCTCGAGGCGGTGGAGGTGGCGGATGTCCAGGACTTCCACCGGCAGCACTACGGCGCCCGCAACATCCACCTGGTGCTGGTGGGCCCCCTCGAGGCGCGGGCGCTGCTGGCGCGGATCGAGGACCTGTACGCTGAGCTGCACCCGGGTCAGAAGCCTCCGAACCCGCCAGCCATCGCCACCGCCTCCATGCCGAGTCGGGTTCGGGTGGGTGAGGAGACCATCCGTATGCGGGAGAACGGCCTGGTCTGGCCCCTGCCCCCCAACCGCATCTGCGCGGACGAGGCGGTGGAGGGCTGCGAGCAGACCTACTGGGCTGGGATGATCATGCTCGCCCTGCTCCGCGGCGAGGGCAGCTCCTCCATCCAGAGCCGCTTGGCTCGCACCATCGGTCACGGCGTGCCGGTCTATGTGGACCTGTGGCAGGCCGAGCAGGGTGGGCTGGTGACCATCTACGCCCGTCGGCACCGCAGGATCCCGCTGTTCCTGTACCACGTGGGTGCGCTCTTCGGCGCCCTGGGGGGCATCGTCGTGCCCATGCAGGCGCAGCCCACACACGGTCGCCTCCAGCGCGCTGTCCAGGGTGCCGACACCAGCTGGATCGACGTGGTCACCATCGATCAGGTCCGGGCGACCGTGATGAGGCAGGAGCTGGCCCAGAGCTGGGATCCCTTGCAGCGGGCGCTGTCCATCGCCGCGGGGACCGACCGCGGTGCCACCGAGCTGGAGGAGCGGCTGCGAGGCTTGAGCGGGGTCTCGCCCGAGGTGGTGCTCGATCTCTACCGGGACTGGCTCGTCGAGACCCCGGGGGTCAAGCTCCATGTGCGTTGATCGCTTCTTCGTCCTGTGCCTGGCTCTGCTGCTGCCGGTGGTGGCCCAGGCCGAGCCTGTCCGAGATGATGCGCCCTTCGCGGTCCACAGCGAGGAGCTGGAGCCCGGGGGGTGGCTGGTGGTCGTGGAGGATCACAGCGCCCCCTTGGTGCGTGTGCGCTTGTCCATCCCCACGGGCAGCCACTCCTCCTGGTGGCAGGAGATCCACGGCGACCAGCTCTGGCCGCTGGCCTCCTGCAACGCCGAGGGGCCGGACCATCCCGAGCTGGTAGACCTCTCACCCTGGGTGGGGGACCGGCGCAGCGGCTGGACCGCGACGATGCTGTCCCAGGACGCGGACGAGGCCGTCATCTCGTTGGTTGGGTGCCTCCAGGGCGAGTTTCCCCAGGGGGTGTTCGCGGACAAGGACCTGGTGCGGCACGCCTGGGCCTCCGGCCGGCACTCCCCGTCGGTGCAGCTCGAGCGCACCATCGCCGAGCTGTTCTTCCAGCGCCACGACGTCCGGCGGCGTGTGGCCAAGCGCCCACGGGGTGTGGTCAAGGACGCCGAGCAGCTCGAGGCCATCCGCGACGGCCTGCTGGCCATCGACGGCTGGGCGCTGGGCTTCGCGGGGGACATCACCGTGGAACAGGCCCGCGAGCTCGCCGTGATGCTGGCCCGGGCGCTCCCGGATCGTCGCTACGGCCTGCCGGGCTGGGCCGAGCCCGCGACCCTGCCCCTGGCGGGACCCGCCGGCGGGGGCGAGCCCGTCGTGGTGGAGGTCAAGGGTGCCCAGGAGGCGCTCCTGGTCTGGGCCCGGGAGGGCCTGGAGCTGACCGACGAGCGCGTGGCCGCGGGCCTGCTGGCGGAGATGGTGGTGACGCGCCGGCTCCGTCGGGCCCTGCGTGACGAGCGGGGCGACACCTACGCGCTGGGCTCCAGCGGGCTGCTGGGCGTGGTCCCCGAGCCCTACGAGCTGGTGGTCCCCGCGGCCCCCGCCAGCGTGGACTCCCAGGTGGCGGTGGTGCAGGCCGAGCTGGACCGAGTGGCCACCGAGGGACTGGACGCCGATGAGGTGGAGCGGGCGCGAGCGCTGCTCAGGGCACGCTGGGTGGGGTCGGTCGATACGCCGTGGGAGGCGCTGTGGGTGGCGATGGAGCCGGAGGACAGCCCCCACTACGCCATGGTGCAGCAGTTGGAGCGCAGCCTCGAGGTGCCCTTCGAGGATGTCGACCGCTTCGCCCGTGAGTACTTCGCGCCCGAAGGCTTCCAGCAGGTGAGGATCGTACCCAAGCCTGAGTGAGCAGGGATCCTAGCGCATCCGAAGCTCGAATGCGGGTAGCGGCGCCGGGGCGGCGCTGGGGAGCTGGGGCTGCTCCGGGTGGGAGAGTCGACCGGGTGGGGGCGGCACGCGCGCTTCGACCTGGGCCAGGTGGAAGCCAAGGGTGTAGGCGAGCCTGCAGGAGGGCTGGTACCACTCCGGACAGATGTCCCGCTGGGGGGCTTCGCCGAAGCTGTCGTGGGAGTCCTCGCACGCATCACCCTGGACCAGCAGATCGAGGCCGTTGTCCTCCCAGGTGTTGCCCTCGACCTGTGCCGAGGCGTCGTCGAGGAACAGACCCGTGCCGTTGTTCTGGTGCAGGGTGTTCCCGGACAAGAACAGGCCGTCCTGGCCGTCCCAGGCGTCGAGGTCTCGGGCGTAGATGCCGTCTCCGCAGCGGGTGGTGGGGCCATGGGGTATCCCCGCCCCCCCCGAGATGTCGTTGCCTGTCAGGACATAGGAGCCGGGGTCGGCGAGCCAGAACCCCGCGACCTCGTGGTCGGTCACGATCGAGTCGCTGACCCGCAGCTGGGGCCCCTGCCAGCCTCTCGGTCCGGCGGCGTAGATGCCGACCCCCCCACCCAGGTCTACGCTCTCGCGGTTTCCCGAGATGGTCGAGCCGTGCAGCTCGAGGGTGCCTTCGTATGCCGTGACGGCTCCCGCGAAGCGGTTCTCGGTCAGAGCGCAGTGGTCACAGCGAACCCGAGTGTCCTCGCCGATCGACTGCAGCGCGGGTCCTTCGTTGCGGTGGGCGCGCAAGCTCTCGATCGAGATCGTCGCGCCTTCCTGGGCGGCGATGCCCACCGAGGTCATGCCCTGCTCTCCCCAAGCGGGCCGGTTGCGGGTCAAGCTCAGTCCATCGATCACGACGATGGTGCCCTCGTGGGCGGCGAGGATGCCCACCGAGCTTTCCGAGATCACGCCGCCGTCCAGCTCCAGCGTAGAGCCGTGGTAGACCCCGACCCCGTAGCCATACACGCCCCAGGGATCGGGCTGGGTGTCGGTGATGGCACAGCTTCGCAGGGTGGCCGTGGAGTCCTCGTCCCGCACCAGGAGGCCGTACACTTCGTTGCCGATCAGCTCGCTGTCTTCGGCGATCAGCGTTCCGCCTTCCTGGACCTGGACGCCCGCCCCCGAGGCGAAGTCCACGTTCATGATGGTGTCCCTCACCGAGCTGTCGAGCAGGGTCAGGGTGGTGCCCTCGTCGCCAACGACGACTCCGACCTCCTCGCTCCGGACGACCTCGCAGCTCTCCATGACGACGGTCGACCCGTTGGTGGCGTGGACCCCGAGGGCGGCCACCATGAGTCCGCCCACCTCGGTGTCGAGGATGGAGCAACCTCGCAGTGTGAGCGTGGTCGCCGTACCGAAGGTGGCGACTCCGAGCTGGGAGCAGTTGGACCACACGCAGTCCACGGCTTCGACAGTGTTGGCCAGGCCGCCGGACTGTTGGGAGACCGCGAGCCCCGCTTGGCCAGTCCCCTCGATGACGAGGTCTTCGAGCATCCCCACACCGGACTGGAAGGCGATGCCGATGTAGCCGGCCCCCAGCACCCGCAGGCTCGAGATGGTCACCTGCGCGTAGCGGGTCTCCACGTAGATGCCGACGGCGTCGTTGCCCAGCGCGGAGCTGTCCAGGGTCACCAGCTCGGAGCAGCGCCCGGCCAGGTGTACCCCCGCATGGTCCGTGAGGAGCTGGACCTCTTCTGGATAGGTCCCCGCCGCCACCGCCACCAGTCCGCCTCCTTGGCTTCCGGCGAGGTCCACGCCGGCCTGCACAGAGCGCAGCGGGGCCTCCGCCGAGCCGTCGCCGCCATCTTCGGCCGCGATGTCCACGTAGACCGTGCCGGCGTCCACCGAGAGGTCACCCCATGTGCCCACCCCACAGGCTTCAGGGACGCAGCTGGCGCCGTCGAGCAGGTGCCCCGAGGTGCAGGTGGGTGGGGTGGTGTCTTCGTGGCAGTCCGCCTGGCCGGGGGGCTCGCCGCAGCCCAGGGCGAACGCGGCACAGAGGGATAACGCAATATCGAATGGCCGATATTCGGTCTCCAAGATCATGGATGCCCTCTCGACGTTACCCCTTTTTACCATAGCCGTGCTGTTGAGCGGCTCGCGCTGGAGACCTCCGGTTCGGGGCCCTCTCCGCAGGAACCCAACCAGCGCGACGCTGTCTCCTGAAGGCGATGTGCATCTTCCTCACCTCCCTGGTGTTCGCGTTGGCTCTCGAGCCCGCTGGTGCCGAACCGAGTGAGCCTGACCTCGTGGCCCTTGCCGCCGAACACTGTGTCTCTGCGCTGGCCAACCTCGAGCGCTTCGCCACCAGGGGCAACGTCCCACCAACGCCCATCTCCACCGAGGCCTGTGAGCGCGCTGTCATCGAGCGCTTGCGCTCCGAGGATCTCGAGGCCCTGGTCTGCCTGGCCTGTGCAGGTGATCGGGACGCCTGGATCGCCTGCTCGCAGCCTGACGGCAGCCTGTTCCGTGACCGGCGCATGTCGGCGCTGCGGGTGGTCGCCATGCTCGACGGGGTCGCCCCGCACCTGCTTGGTCCGGGGAAAGGTCAGGGCAACCCGATGCTCGAAGGTTTGGGGAGCCTCTCCAGGGACGTGAGCCATCAGGGCTTCGGAGAGCGCCACGGGGTCTTCGGCCCGGCGGTCCGCACCGGAGATCCCGTTGTACTGGGCCCGTTGAGCGTGGAGGAGGTGGGCCTGGTCGCACATCGGGGACTTCGGTCCGTCCGCCGCTGTTACGGTGAGGCCTTGGCGGGCGGGCGCGATCTCGAGGGTGTGCTCGAGCTGAAGTTCGTGGTGCAGGCCGATGGGCGTGTCGCCAGTGTCGTGATCCGGACCTCCACCCTCGAGCACCCGGAGCTGGAGACCTGCGTGGCGGACCACTTCGCGCAGCTACGTTTTCCCGAGCCGCGCGAGGGTGGCCTCGCGATCATTCTCTACCCGCTCTCGTTTTCGCCGGAGTAGGCGGGCCGGCGAGCCGTATGCCTGGGGTTGACCGTGTCCTCCGCCACGAGGCTCGCAATACGAGTCGAACCTCGAGGGACAGCCGTGTCCCCCGCTGTACGGTGCTCTCTGGGGAATCGAGGCGGCGCTGCGTTGAGGTTCTGACCGAACGAGCGTCCCCCCTCACCCGGCCCTTCGGGCCCCCCTCACCCTCTGGGAGAGGGGAGGACGACCGGTCGAAATCCCTGGGGTGGAATATCAGCGCGCCGCCAGCTCCAGATCCTCCGCGCCCCGCGGCAGCAGCTTGAAGTTGCTGTAGCCGTAGCTCAGGGGGCCGACGATGAAGCTGTAGGTCTGGTGCATGTCACGGTAGCTCCAGCCGGTCTCGTCGGGCTCGGGGAACTCCTCGAAGAGCTTGTCGTCCACCCGCAGGCAGGACTCGACCTCCATCTCGCCGTAGTCGCTGGAGCCGTCGGGGTTCGAGCTGGTGACCGTGACACCCTCGACCCGCATCAGCATGCCCTCGTAGCGCTCGCCGTCGGCCCCGCTGGTGGAGATGTCGCAGGCGGACACCACCATGGGGTCGGGCACGTCCGCAGTGCCGGTGGTCTCGATGGTGGGGTAGGCCACCTCGCACAGGCCGTAGTACTCCATGTACTCGCCCGCGATGGTGACCTCGTCGCCCGGGGAGACCTCGGGCTCGGCATCGAGGTAGACGTAGCAGCCGCCGTAGTCGGCTTCGTCGGGGTCCTGGACGAAGAAGCCCGAGTCGGAGATGCCGGTGACCACAACACCGGAGACGGTGACGATGGTGCCCTCGGCCGGGTGGTCGGGATCGCTCTCGTCGGCGAGCTGGCGGATGCCCATGGGGCAGCCCATGCCGTCGGGGTTGTAGTCATCGGGGCAGGGATCGCAGGGATCGCCCATGCCATCGCCGTCGCTGTCGGCCTGGTCTGGGTCGTTGTTCCAGGGGCAGATGTCTTCGTCGTTGGCGTAGCCGTCGCCGTCGATGTCGTCCGGATCGTGGTCGCAGCTCTGGACCTCGGGGGCCAGGGGGCAGGGATCGCAGGCGTCGCCCACTCCGTCGCCGTCCCAGTCCAGCTGCTTGGGATCCCAGGTGTCGGGGCAGCCGTCGTCGCCGTCGTCGATGCCGTCTCCGTCGGCGTCGCCCGTGGTGCCGCCCTCCCCGTAGTCGCAGCTGGAGCGGGTATCGGTGTCCTCGCAGATGAAGATCGGGTACAGCTCCTTGGCGTACTCGAGCTCCGAGGGCATGGACTGCGCGTCCAGGGCCTGGCGCAGGATGCCCTCGAGGTCGTCGTAGGTCTGGGCGTCCTCGCCGCTCGAGGCGGCCTGCACGCACAGGGTGCGCTCTTCGCCGCAGGCGTCCACCGTCTCGCACCAGTCGATGGTGCTGGCGATGGGCTCCACCAGCTCGGGCACGCCGAACAGGGCGTCGCCGTCGATGATGGTGAGCCGGACGTCGGTGGCCTCGGAGCGGATGACGGCCCGGTAGGGGTAGGCGCTGTGGGCGAACACCGCGATGTCGGCCAGGGTGCCCTCGGAGAGGGTGCCCAGCACGCCGTCCAGTCCCACGGCACGGGCGGCATCGGTGGTGCCCATCTCCCACAGCTTCACGTCGCTCACCCCGGCGCTGCGGCTGTCGAACCAGTCCCAGGCACAGCTCATCTCCCGGGCCTGGTGGGCTTCGCCCGACCAGGTCCAGTCGGGGCTGATGGCGACGGGTACGCCCATGCGCATGGCCAGATCCACCGGGGTGGTCCAGGCGTACAGATCGAGGTTGGAGCGGGGGGACCAGACGATGGTGGTGCCTTCGACCACCATGCGGGCTAGCTGGCCGGTGGTGGCGTCGGTGGCGTGGATGAACCCCACGCCCGGTCCTGCCAGCCCGATGTCGAACATGTGCTCGATCTCGGCGGTGCAGGTGCCCTCGACCCCCTCGGCCACGTGCGCCAGCACCGAGCCGTAGTACCCGGTCTCGAGGTACTCGGCGTAGCGCTCGCCGTCTTCGGGGTCCTCCCACTTTGAGTCCACGCGGCTGGCCGTGTAGTAGCTCTCATAGCCGCTGATGCCGTGGCTGGCGCTGTCCTCGTCCAGGTTGCGGATCAGCACGTCGATGCAGGAGCTGCCGTAGGCTCCGATGGCGGAGGTGGTGCCGCCCACCAGCTCCCGCAGCTCGGCCCACTTCATGACCTCGCAGTTGTAGTCGTCGCTGACCTCGTCGTAGGCCTCGCGGAAGTCGTAGTAGTCCCCGTCGCCCTGCCAGTCGTAGCGGTCCACGTACAGCTCGGAGTGCTGCCAGGGGCCGATGAGGTTGTACTGCAGGTGGTTGTGGGGATCGACCAGGCCCGGGGAGACGATGCCCTGGGTACAGATCACCTCGGCGCCGTTGTGGTCACAACCATCGCCCACGCACTCGATGGTGCCCGTGGACTGGGAGTAGACCACCGAGCCGGCGACCGGCCCGTCGGGGGCCAGCACCACGCCCACCAGAGCCACCAGATCGCCGTCGCCGTCCTGTGGGGTGCAGTCGGGAAGGTCGGGACCCTCGGTCCAGTCGCCTTCGATGTCGGTGTCGGTGTCGGTGTCGGCGTCGGCGTCCGAGTCCGCGTCGGTGTCACCGTCGGCGTCTGTGTCGGTGTCGGTGTCGCCCTCGGGGGGGGCGGTGTCGTCGGTCTCCTTGTCGCCACAGGCGAGCAGGGCCAGGGGGAGGAGGAGGAGCAGGCTCGAGGCGCGCATGGGACACCGGGGGTTGGGAGGGGTGGTGACTGCGTACACGGCTGGTGAGGCGGTGGCAATCGGTTCGTGTGCGTGTCGGGTGATGGATCAGTGCTCGTCGATGTTGGCTTCGCCCGCGCCGTAGCGCCCGCCCTCGGCCACAGCGATGGCCAGGAGTCGCTCGCCCCAGGCTGCGCGGTCGGCGGGGAGCGACACTGTGGCGAGGCCTTCGGCGTCGGTGATGAGCTTGGGGACGAAGAAGGGATCGGAGTTGGGAATGGGGGGTAGCTCGCGCCACCAGTCCAGTGGGTGCAGCCAGTTCGCGAGGGTGTTCTCCAGCTCGTCGTGTACCCACGTGCGCGGGAAGCGGGGCTCCTGGTAGAGCTGGGTCCACAGACGCGCGGCTCCATTCCGGAGGGGGTACAAGGTCAGCGGGCCGAAGTCGGGGTGGATGATCTCCCAGGGCTCTGGCGCGCGGAAGACCTGGTTCGTCACGGCATATTCGGCTGTGAAGATGGTCACACGGGCACCGGGAACGGGCTGGCCCTGCGGGTCTTTCACGCGGACCCGGACGGAGGGTGCGGCGCTGTCCACCAGGGGCTCCACCTCCACACTCAGCGCCCCGGTGGTGGTCCGGATCTCCAGCGTGACGCGCGAGGCCTCCCGCGGCAGCGGGTTGGTGAGGATCTCCTCGGTCTCAGGGGTGGGCTGGGTGGCGTCACCCGCCAGCTCCACCTGGATCAGGCACTGGGGAACCAGCGCCTCAGTGATGGGGATCTCGAGCCAAGCGGTGCGTCCGTCCAGCTCGAAGCTGATGTGGTCGGTGCCGTGGCGGCCAGCGATCAGGGCCAG